>JBHPGK010000124.1:0-10634 GCA_042570605.1 Candidatus Zhuqueibacterota bacterium | reverse complement strand
CCTATACTTAAGCTCTTGTTTTAATATAACTTAAATCAGAATATTTTAAATATTAATTAATTTTGAAAAAAAATAATCGAATTGCCAAAATTACAAAAAACTGGATTCCAGCCTTCGCTGGAATCCAGTTTTTTGATGTACGTAAATTATATTTTTATTTTTTAACCGGACAGTTGTGATTAGACGTCCTTATTTCTAATAATAACAAAATCGCAGTTTTAAAGTCTGTTCCTCATCCTGTACCTCAGGTACTTCCCGAATACTCTCACAGCATGATCAACAAGCGGAAATACGGGGATACCGTTCTCCAGTAAAATTTTCCGCACCGGTTCATATAACCTGCCTGATTCAAAGGGTACAATAAACGGCTTATCTGTGCTTTTCTTTATTTTTATAAGCCGCTGGATTATGCTGTCTGCATCATGAATATTTTCATCTTTAACGCTGTCCAGAGTATTAAGCATAACTGTCTCAGGTACTATTGAAAATATTCCTGCGTCCACATTTTTATCTTTCAGAATAGTTTCAATAACTGTTCCAAATACTTCATCATTTGCGATCGGCGTCATATCCAATATTTCAGAGATGTCCATAAAATCGGCAATTTTAAAATTAATGAACACCTCTTCAATTTTTTTAATTGAAGCCGGTTCCATCTTTGCAATATTAAAATAAGGAAGTTTTTCAGTGTCATAGATATTATCACCTATCGCACATTTTTCAAAACCCGCATTGCTCAATGCACTGGTACAGGCATAATCCTTATTGAAATCAAGATTTGTATCACTTAACAGTGAAAAAAGCATTAACAAATCCTGGTATTCGGCAAACTCTTCAGCTACATACACACCTGTATCCTCGAACAATTTTTTCGCTACCACATAATCACCCGCTGCTGCTGCAGTATGCCCTTTCGCAGCGCTTTTTCCTTCAGGGGTCTTCCCGGCTTTATAAGCAATGACGGCTTTCCCATTCTTAACGATCTCTCCGGCAGCTTTCAAAAATTCAAGCCCGTCCAGCCTGTTGAATCCTTCTATATACACTCCGAAAACATCAATATCTTCCCGGTCCTTTAAAAATTTCAGGTAGTCGCTCATTGTGAGGTCGATCTGATTACCGATAGAAAGGGTGATCGAGGGATTCACTATTCCCGCCAGGTCACTCTGCCGTGTGATCATAAAGGCACCGCTCTGGCAAACCAGAGCACAATTCTGCTTTCCTCTCCCATCAGCAGAGCTTTTATACTTTGGTGTAAATTTAGTGTCTATATTGTAAAATACATTTCCGAGAGTATTTGGTCCGTTTGCCACAGGTCCGCCGTCTTTCCGTTTATGAGCATCAGCAAAAAGCCTTTTTATTTTGTCGCTTTTTTCCTTCCCCTTTTCCGTTTCACCGAAACCTGCGGTAATTATCATTACAGATTCGGTCAATTCCATATTAATCAACTGCTCTATAACATCATCTGCGGCTCTGCCCGGTGGTGCGGATGCAGGCACGCCAACGACAAACATATCGATCTTTTTACTTCCGAGCGTATTTTTTAAATTTTCAAAAGAAGCATAGCATCTGCATCCCTTGATCTCTTTCTCCTGAGGGTGAACAAGATAAATGTTTTCCGCTCTTATACCTGATTTGAGCAGGTTTGTCAGGATTATTGATCCCGGTGTGACCCTCTTCCCCGAAACACCAATAATTCCCACAGTTTTCGGATTAAGCAGGTTTTCCAGCTTTTTATATGGTCTTTCAACTTTACAATATTCTGCCTTTTCAAATTTTAAAACCCCGTCCAGCGGAACAATTTTACCATTTGTGATCACATACGGATTTACTTCACATTCAATGATATTCCATTCGGTTTCAGGATTGGTATTTGAGTAATATTTTTTCAAGTCTCTGAACTTTTTTACTGCATCAAAAATTTCTGAATCTTCGATAATTTTCTTTTCACCTCTCAGCCGTCCGGAGAATATTTTATGGATCACCGGTTTTTTTATGAAATTTCTAACTTCAGAATCAGTTAGCAGGTCTGCAGAGGCAATATTGAATGACTTTCCGGAACTCATGTTCTCATTAAAAAAATCCACTTTGGTTCCGCCGATTCCAAACATGATCACCGAACCGAATGCGTCATCACTTTTGACTCCAAGCAGTATTTCTGTGCCAGGTTTTTGCTTGTAAGAAATATGTTCAACAACAATAAAACCGGCAATACTGTCCTTTAGATACTGCTTCAACCGGCTTTTATCTTTCAGAAGCTCCCCGGGTATTTGTTCTGCCATCTCTTTATTATTTAAAAGCCATGCAGAATAGGTTTCCGGGACACTGTCTTTCATGTTTTTAACAGCATTTTTTATCTGCTCAATTTTCAGATCGAACAATACGCCGCCGGCTTCGGTTTTATGTGTTATCAAAGGGGAAACAACTTTCAGGACAATTTGCCTGCCCTTAAAATATTCCGGATCTGAAATATTATATTCAGAATCTGCCGGAATAAACCTGTACTCCGGTGTATTAAGTCCCATTATCCTCAGGACTTCATATACTTCATGTTCATAAAGGGAATATCTTCCTTGATTAGCTGCACGGGTGAGAATACTGCTGATAGAATCAAAGTCGTAACTCATTACTTTTTCTCCTGATGTTGTAATACGAGTTACTATTAGCTGTTATTAATATGTGGGTATTTCAGCCAATTATTATTGTTTTATTCAGGTTTTGACTTCTTCTCAGCCTCAGCCTTAGCCTTAGCCTTATTTTTTACTTTTCCTCTTATCACGTTCAATGAAAGCATATGCATTATGGTTATGAATACTTTCAATGTTTTCCGATTCAACCGAGAACCACAAAATATTATCATCTTTGATCAACTTTTCACCAATACACCGTACAACATCTTCAACGAACATTGGATTTTCATATGATTTTTCGGTTACAAACTTTTCATCCTCACGCTTCAGCATTGAATAAACAGCAGAGCTGGAACAATTTTCAGCCATCTCTATAAGGTTTTCGATCCATACCATTTCCCCGAAACGTATACTGATCGTCACGTAGCTTCGCTGGTTATGAGCGCCGTACCTGCTTATTTCCTTGCTGCAGGGGCACAGGGTCATAACCGGGATCTTAACAACCAGAATAAAATCGAGTTCTTTCTCTCCATTGCTTGTTGCAATAAATTTACATATATATTCCATCAATCCTTTTGCGCCTGTTACCGGGGCACTTTTTTCAATAAAATAAGGGAATTCAAGTTCAATATGTGAACGCTTCGCATCGAGAGTTTTTTTCATATCTTCCAGCACGTTCCCGATATTAAAAGAGGTCATTTCACCCCTGTACCTGTTCAGCACTTCGAGGAACCTGCTCATATGAGTGCCCTTAAAATAATGCGGCAGTTCCACGTACATGTTCACGTTCGCAACCGTCGGCTGCTTTTTATTGACCTTGTCAAGAACGATGATGGGGTATTTAAGAGCCTTTACTCCAACCTTGTCGATCTCAATATTCCTGCTGTCTTTATTGTTCTGAACATCAGCTAACATGATACTCCTCTTTTCAAAGTTGAAAGTTAAAATTAAAATTTAATATTATCAATTACTTTTTAGTGGGGATTCAAACCTTCCAGGTTTTCAAAATCCGGAAGGTTTTTAAATTTTTCAATTTATTTAATGAGAAGAATTCTATGGGCTGTCTTTATCCTTTCCCCGCTCAGGAGAATAACATAAATCCCGCTTGAAAGATTCCCTGCGTTAAACCTGAACCTGTAAAATCCGGGATAAAAATGCTCTTTTTTTAAAACACCTGCAGATCTGCCGGTAATATCGAATATCTCCAGCTTATAAATTCCACTTTTCTTTATGGAATACTCGATAACCGTGGTATTGTTAAAAGGATTCGGATAGTTTCTTAAAGTATAATTTTCAGGGATGGTCACATTATTTTTATCGATCCGTGTGATCAATCCGTTATCTAAAACTGATGACGGGTTTCCTTCATTAAATTGAGAACGTCTTGTTATAAGATCAGAGCCGGTATATTCGGGGATTATCTGCAGGCTGCTTTTGCCGTATTTTAAAATGTTAAATTTTAAATAGAATAAATTTCCGGATCCCTGGAGAAAACTTGTCCCGTATGCAGCTATTATCAGGATCCCCGGATCTATTTCATTCCCCAGTACAGTAAAAGGACTTGAAATTACCGATTTTTCAATCCCGGAATAACTGAAAAAGTTCGTATCGAAACCTATTACGAACTGGAATGACTGCACCTGCAGACCATCGAGTGAAGAAGCATATACGGGAATCGAAAACTCATCACCGGTATTTAAATTCAAGGTTGTGTCAGGAAGTGAAACATCTACCTGGGAATATACTGTACCGACAGAATAAAAAAAGAAAAAAAAGGCTGTTGAAATTATAACGACTGCAAATTTCATAAGCACTTAGTATTCCGGTTATGTTTTAATTTAAAATTTCATCTGAAATTTAAATTTAAAACCGGTAATTAGCAATCAGTTTATTAATTTTCCGGAACTACCACCATTTTTAAATAAATAAGGGCGAAGCATTTTGAAAAACATTAGGAGAAAAAAAAGTCAATTCTCTTTTAAAATGCTTCGCCCCTACTAAAAAAGAATATTTTTAGAATATACTATTCCAGCGTTTTGATTCCCTGTCTTTCCAGGCACCTTTATGGTAAGCATAACTTGCGAGAAGAGGTAATGCAATTGTAGCTTCGGAAAACACCATCTGTTCATATCCAATATCTACTTTACCCCATGAGGTAGCCTCTTTTAATGTTGACCCGGATAATGCCCCGTCTCTTTCATCGGCAACAGTAATCTGAACCGCATATTTATGCATCGGAGCATCTTTTTCGAGGATTTCAGCAGCAACAACCACATCCTGTGTGAAATTTTTCGGGACACCACCCCCGATCATCAATATCCCTGTTTCGTTTGCTTTGATCTTTATTTCTGTCAATTCCCGGAAATCCCTTACCGAGTCTATTGTCAGGTGTTTTTCAGGGTTCTTTGCCTGATGATGTATCAGCCCAAATCCTGCGCTGCAGTCAGAAAAAGCGGGTACAAATACAGGCACATCTTTTTTATAAGCAGCTAAAACTACCGACTCTCTGTTTCTGGCGTTTTTATCAAGATATTTCCCCATTTCTTTAATAAACTCTCTGGAAGAAAACGGCCTTTTTTCAAGTGATTCGGCAATTTCTGCGATAGTCATATCGCATTCACGGAGTTCATCCTCATCGATGTATGTATCGTAAATTCTGTCAATATGCAGTTCCCTGAGACCTTCATCGTTCACGAACGGTGTGCCCATATAGTGAGAAAAACCGAGCCCTTCGAAAAAATCCTGATCAACTATTACAGCTCCTGTAGACACTATTACATCCACCATATTATTCATTATCATATCATAAGCAACCGTTTTTAAGCCGGCACTGAACAGCGAGCCGGCAAGGCACAGAATAACGGAGCAGTCCTTGTCTTCAAGCATTTTATTATAGATCTTTGAAGCCCGTGACAAATTTCTTGCCTGAAAAGCCATACTGCCGAATCCTTCTATTATCGGAACTGCATTGATCTTTTTTATGTCAATATGTTTAATTTTTTCTTTAAGTAAATCCTGTTTACTCAATTTTATCTCCTTTTCAAATATTTGGGGGAATTAAATTAACTTGAATATACGTCTATGTATGTCATCAGTGTATAAATCAGTTTGGCTGCTAAAAAATCAGGGGCTTTATTGTACGGATTGGGGCAGAGTTCAACAACGTCAAATCCCACTATATTTCTATTTTGTGCTGTTTTTTTGAGCAGATTAATTACACCGTACCAGGTCAATCCGCCTGGTTCAGGTGTCCCGGTAGACGGCATGATTGACGGGTCAAAAACATCCAGGTCAATTGTTATATACACATTTTCCGTTAGAAAACCGAGTATTTCATTTACACATCCCGGATCATTCAGCAATTCATCAGCATAAAAAATAATGGCTTCTTTAACATTCGGTATCTCTGAAGAGTCCATACTTCGAATCCCTGCCAAAACCGGTTTAGTCCATTCTTTTACTCTTGCCATTACGCAGGCATGATTATATTTGCTCCCATTATAAGTCTCACGCATATCTGCATGTGCATCGAGCTGCAAAATAGTCACATTTTCAAAAAAATCTATATGAGCTTTCATTGCACCAATTGAAACTGTGTGGTTCCCCCCGATAACTACAGAAAACTTGTTCTCGTCCAGCAGTTGTTTGACATTGCTCCTGATGAGTTCAAAAAGCACATCGGGATCTTTCCTGATTTCCAGAAAAGGTAATGTATGTATGCCTTTCTTAAAAATCTCAGCCCCGGTTTCTATGTCATATAATTCCATATTAGAGGAAGCTTCAATTATACGTAAAGGTCCCTTATCCGCTCCCTTGACCCAGGTACTTGTTTCATCATAAGGAACAGGTAAAATAACATACTTTGAAGAGCAGTACTCTGAATATTTTTTTTCTAAGCCGCCGAAGTTGTCAGTCATATAGCAATTTTTGTCTTTTCGTGTTTCCTGGGAAAATTCTCCCCCCTCATCGATACTTTCCAGTTTGGCTCTTTGGATTCAAATGCTTCGATCATTATATCTTTGGCGTAATTATAATCGAAATCTTTACACGAAAATATGTCTACAAAGACATATTCCTTATCCTGGAAAGTATGAATAGAGATATGGCTCTCCGCAATGACCACAAACCCGGTGATCCCCTTATCTTCGGGCACCAGACCTGAATATTTGAAAACATACGGCTGTGTAATTTTTGTCATATTGATCTTTTCAGGAAGGTCATTGAGAAGATTAAAAATATAATCCAGATCTTTTAATTTATCCGGATTGCATTTGTTCAGATCAAGCAACAAATGCGGTCCAAAATTTGTTTCTTTTCTCATCTTTACAACGTCACCTCATAAATTAAACCTCTTGGTTTGTTAAACTTACCGTTATTTGCCCAAAGACAAAAAAATCCCCTTTTTTTTATATAAAAAAAACAGGGGCAAAAAAAAAGTAAGATAATTTACTCTGTTTTAAATAATTTGTCAACATTTTTTTATACTTTCCGCATATTTTTTTTAATAAAAAAATATTCTCAGCATAAACATTGGTAAAAAAAATATTTGACATTGCTTTTAATTTTAATTAAAATTCGCAAAAATAATCAGGGGGTAATCATGAAATCAATCAGAATTTTATCGGTTTTTCTAATTTTATCTATTTTATCAACTTTTTCTTTCAGCCAATCAATAGAAGATCTTATCAGCGAGGGTGATTCCTATTATAAAAAATGGGAGAATCAAAAAGCGCTTGAATCTTTTTTAAAAGCATATGAATTGGATAATACCAGTTTTGAAGCAGCCTGGCGTCTTTCCAGGACTTATGCAGATTTAGGAGAAAAAGCGCCTAAGAAACCGAAAGAGGATAAGAAAGCATTATATGAAAAAGGTGTTGAATTCGGACATAAAGCCGTTGCCCTGAATCCCGATCATGCGGAAGGGCACCTTCGGCTGGCAATATCTACCGGCAGGCTGGCTCTGTTCCATGGCGGTAAAACAAAGATCAGAATGTCAAAGCAGGTAAAAGCGCAGATAGATACGGTTAAAATGCTTGATCCTGACCACTTTTTAGGTTATTACGTTATCGGGAGATGGCACAGGGAGATATCCGGATTGAGCTTTTTGCTGAAAGCAGCTGCAAAGATAATTTACGGCGGCGTTCCTAAAGCATCTAAAGAAGAAGCGATCGCCAATTTTGAAAAAACAGTTGAATTGAATCCTGCTTTTATTGAAGGGAACGTTGCACTTGCAAATATGTATATTAAGAAAAAAAGGTATGAGGAAGCCAGGATGCTTTTAAGAAAAGCAATTGATTCACCTAAAATGTATATGAATGACGATGACTTTAAAAAGGAAGCCGAAGAGACCCTGGAAAAGATAAAGAATAAGAAATGATTTTTTAAGTGTGAATTAAGCGACTAAAAAGGCAGACTTCAGGTCTGCCTTTTTAATTAATTTATAATTATTCCGAATCAATTTCAGGGTATAATTTTATTAAATAATAATATTGTAGGGGCGCCTCCCCGTGGGCGCCCTTTGAAAAATTCTGCAGACAATCAGAATTCCGTAATCAATCCCAGTAACCTGCCAAAATAAAATATAGGCAGGCACAGAGACCTGCCCCTACAAAAGCACGATTATCATTAATCCAAAATAAATATCGACATTAATGGCAGGATTTTCATGTTTATATTCTGCCCCCCCAGTGGACTCGGAGGGAATGACATAACAGGTGATATTTATCGAAATTTGATAGCCTATTTAATAAAGATAAACTTAATCAGCTAAATAAGAATATCTTATACATTCCCCATCTTTTCTTTTTTTGCCAGGATGTTTCGTTTTGTGGTGTCGAGCTCCATTTTAAGTATGCGCATTGATTTTGGCGTAAACTCAACAAGTTCGTCCTCGGCAATGAACTCTATTGTCTGGTCAAGCGACATTGGCCTTGGCGGCCTAAGTACTACTGTTGCATCGGATGAGGAAGCGCGCATGTTGGTCAGCTTCTTCTCTTTTGTGATATTAACCGTAAGGTCGCCTTCACGGTTGCGCTCACCTATTACCATCCCTTCATAAACTCCGGTCCCAACAGGGATGAACAGTTCGCCTCTATCTACCATGTTAAAACTGGCATATGTGGTCGATTTTCCGGATCTGTCTGCCACAAGAGCGCCCTTGACACGCTGTGGTATAGGACCGAACCAGGGCTCGTATCTTTCGAACAGCGTGTTCATAACTCCTGCGCCTTTTGTTTCTGTGAGGAACTGACTTGCAAAACCAATGAGCCCGCGTGTTGGAATTAAAAATTCCATATCGGCCCGGCCGTTGCCCTGGATGGTCAGGTTCATCATGCGGCCTTTTCTGGTTGAGAGTTTTTCAGTTATCGTCCCAATGAAATCCTCCGGTATGTCAAGGAAAACCAGCTCCACGGGTTCATATTTTTTGCCGTCAATTTCTTTCGTGATCACTTTCGGTTTCGAGACCATCATCTCATAGCCTTCACGCCGCATGGTCTCAATAAGTACAGCCATCTGAAGTTCACCTCGGCCGCAGACCTCGAACGCATCGGCGCGTTCCATCTTATTTATCTTTATCGAGATATTTCGCAGGGTTTCATTCTCCAGCCTTTCAAGCAAATGCCGCGAAGTCAGGAATTTCCCTTCCTTTCCGGCAAAAGGACTTTTGTTCACGTAGAAGATCATTGAAAGTGTGGGTTCATCCACCTTGATACGCGTCAATGGCTGCGGATTTTCCACAGTTGAGATCGTATCGCCGATTGTGACGTTTTCAACGCCTGCAAATGCGATGATATCCCCTGCATAAACCTTGTCAACTTTCTTTTTTGTAAGGCCGTTGTAGCTGTAGATCGCTGAAAATTTTACACTCGGGATGATCTTATTTTCTCTGCAGTGAGAGTAGAATTTGTTCATTTCCAGAACACCGTTTTGCAGCCGTCCGATTGCAACCTGTCCCACGTAAGGGTCGTAATTAAGGCTTGAAACCAGCAGCTGAGCCGCTTTACTGTCATCTGCTTCAGGCCCGGGTATCTTTTCCAGAATTGCTTCAAACAGCGGCTTAAGGTCTGAATTGCCGTCACCGGGTTCAATGCGGGCAATCCCCAGCTTAGCGTTAGTGTAAATTATTGGAAGATCTATCTGCTCATCATTTGCCTCAAGCTCAATGAACAGGTCGTAAATTTCGTCAAGAACCTCGTTGATCCGGGCATCGCCTCTATCGATCTTGTTGATAACGAGCAGTATAGGAAGCTTTTTCTCCAGCGCCTTTTTTACAACAAACCTTGTCTGGGGCAGCGGTCCTTCAGCAGCATCCACCAGCAGCAGCGCGCCATCTATCATATTGAGGCTTCGCTCCACTTCACCGCCAAAATCTACATGGCCGGGAGTATCTACTATGTTTATTTTTACATCCTTATACATTACAGATGTATTCTTCGCAGAAATGGTGATCCCGCGTTCCCGCTCAAGATCCATGGAGTCCATTACTCTGTCCTCCACCTCCTGGTTATCACGGAATATTCCGCTTTGTCTTAACATGCCGTCAACCAGTGTGGTCTTGCCGTGGTCAACGTGAGCTATAATTGCAATATTTCTGATACTTTCTTTTCTCATCGTGTCCTTCTATCTTATTTTGTGCAAAAAAATAAGCACAGAAAAGTACATTTTCTGTGCCTTTATAAGAATAATTTACGAAATAATATGAATTTTATCAAGTATGAAAGATTGAACTGTTTATTCTTTCCTGCTGTTCATGTGCTTTTTAATGCAGCGGTATCCATATTCTCAAATCCTTTTTTAATACTTCTGAAAATAATTGAATGTGTTTAAATTCCCTTACAAAAATCTTGACAACCCAAAGTTAAATTCGTATTTCCCAAAAATTAAAATATTTTTTTATTTTTTTCAGAGATATTGCGGGGATTATGCTTTTGCAGGTAAAATTCAGGAGGCGAAAAATTATTTAATTAATAATCTTCGTCTTCGAATTCATCTTCATCATCTATAAAG
>JBHPGK010000123.1:0-10636 GCA_042570605.1 Candidatus Zhuqueibacterota bacterium | reverse complement strand
GATCACTGCATCCACCGGGAACCACGGATCAGCTGTCGCTTATGTGCTCAAAAACTTTGGGATCAACGGAGCAATTTACATCCCTGAAAATGCAACATGGAGTAAAGTTGAAGTTATTCGCGACCATGGTGCGAATCTTGAGTTCTACGGGGACGACTGTGTTATTACAGAGAACTATGCAAGGGAAATAGCCGCTGAAAAAGATATGATATATATTCCCCCTTATAACGATATGAAAATTATCGGCGGACAGGGTACTATTGCTACTGAGATCGCAAGGCAGGTCATCGACATAGATGCTGTATTTGTCCCTGTCGGCGGCGGGGGATTGATCTCCGGTATTGCAGGCGCTATGAAATCCATTAATAAAAAGATAAAGATAATAGGATGCCAGCCGAAAAATTCCGCTGTTATGGCTGAGTCTATCAAAGCCGGAAAAATTTTAGATATTGAATCCCTGCCGACCCTGTCTGACGGAACTGCTGGTGGAATAGAGGAGGGATCGATTACCTTTGATATCTGCCAAAAGTATGTAGATGATTTTGTGCTTGTTTCCGAAGAAGAAATAAAGGAAGGAATTAAACTTGTCCTGGAAAGGCATTATAAATTGATAGAAGGTGCCGCTGCACTTGCTGTTGCAGGGTACATTGAAATGATTGAGAAATTTAAAAACAAGACTGTAGTTCTGGTCCTTTCAGGTGCCAAGATAAGCCTTGAACAGCTAAAAGAAGTACTTTCGGAGGGAGATTGATCAAATGGTACAGGTCTTTACACTTAAAGAAATCAAAGATGTTTTAAAAAATATAAATACTGTTGAGTTAATAGAGGAAGGCTTTGCCGCCTATTCAGAGGGTAAAGTAATTGTTCCTCCGGTCGGCGAAATGATCCTTGATGATGAAAATGGGGAAGTACATATAAAATACGGCTATATTAAAGGTGGCGATTACTATGTGATCAAGATCGCTTCAGGATTTTATGATAATTATAAACTTGGACTGCCGACGACGAACGGGATGATGCTTGTATTCAGTCAGAAAACGGGTGAACCGGTCAGTTTCTTACTCGATGAAGGCTATCTGACCGAAGTTCGTACGGCTGCAGCGGGAGCGGTCGCTGCAAAATATCTTGCTCCGGAAAAAATAAAAAGGATAGGCATTTTTGGTGCCGGGACACAGGGGCGAATGCAGCTTGAATATCTTTTACCCGTAATAGGCTGCAGGGATGTTGTTGTCTGGGGATTAAATGAAGAGGAACTCGATAAATATGAAAAAGATATGGCTCGTTTTAAACTTAATATTCAGACGACTCTTGATGCAGAGGAAGCAGCCCGGAACAGTGATCTTATCGTAACTGCGACTCCGTCAAAAAAACCGTTAATTAAGGCTGAATGGATCAGTCCTGGTACACATATTACAGCCATGGGATCCGATACACCGGAGAAAAATGAGCTCGATCCTGAGATTGTTAAAAAAGCAGATGTTGTTGTCGCTGACAGCATAGAACAGTGTCTTCTCCGGGGAGAGATTTACCAGGCGTTGAAGCGGGATCTGATAAATAAAGATAAATTGACTGAACTAGGAAATGTGATATCAGGTAGATCACCGGGCAGGACTTCCGGTGACCAGATAACTATTGCCGACCTGACGGGAGTGGCAGTGCAGGACATTCAGATCTCAAAAGCGGTCTACGAAGCATTAAAATAAAGAAGGCTGAGGCTGAGAAGATATAAAACCACATTGAAACAGAGGCGCAAAAGAAAGATAAAAAAATTAATAATTAATAATTAACAATTAATAATAAGGTGTAAAATGTAGAGACACGCCCCGAAGGGTGCAGCATGGCGAGTCTTATTAAAACCGTAAAACCGCAAAAAATATTTTGTAGGGGCGGTTCGTGAACCGCCCTGATAGACTTAGTTGTAAAGAAATTTTCTCTGTGTCTCTGCGTCTCTGTGGTAATATTTTTTTCTTTTGGAGGTATTTGTATGAAAATTGAAAAATTTGAAATGGAAAGACAGCAGTCAACCTGGGAAAACAGGGTTGAATACAACCTGTCCGAAAGCGGTGTTCACCCGTTTACACTGGAAGAACTCCTCAGCGACATGGCAAGAGACCTGTTCTCTGTCAGGCTGGGGTACGGGCAGTCGAACGGACCTGAGAAGCTTCGTGAGGCGATTGCCGCACTTTATCCTGGTGCAGGAGTTGATAATGTCCTTGTCACAAACGGCTCCGCTGAAGCTAATTTCCTGTCCATATGGAGGGGGGTTGAAAAGGGTGATGAGTTTGTACTGATGCTGCCGAATTATATGCAGATTTGGGGCATTTCAAGGGGATTCGGAGCAGAGGTAAAACCGTGGTGGCTTAGAGAAGAACTTAACTGGGCGCCAGACCTTGATGAACTGAAGAATCTGGTAACGGATAAAACAAGGATCATTGCGATCTGCAACCCGAACAACCCGACAGGCGCCGTGCTATCGGACGAGGCAATGAAAACGATCGTAAATATTGCCGACAGTGTAGGGGCATGGATCTATGTCGATGAGGTTTACAGGGGTGCTGAAATAGCAGGAGGTAAAGAGACTTCCACCTTTTTTGGAATGTACGACAAGGTAATAGCTGTATGCGGGCTCTCAAAAGCATATGCACTGCCGGGGCTCCGTATAGGCTGGCTTGTAGCTCCCGGGGATACAACGGAAGACCTCTGGTCGTATAGTGATTATACATCGATCTCTTCAGGGATGCTCAGCACCGAGATTGCGGCACTCGCACTTCAGCCGGAAAAAAGAGCAAAAATACTGAAACGCAACCGCGGGATTTTACGGGAGAACCTTGATTTCCTCCAAAGCTGGATAGACAGCCACGGCGGGAAATTCAGTTTGATCCCGCCCAAAGCCGGGGGAATTGCTTATGTCAGTTATAATATGAATATCAACTCGACCGAACTTATGCTGAAAGCTCGTAATGAAAAGAGTGTGTTCATTGTACCCGGCGATCATTTCCTGATGGACAAATACATCCGTATTGGTATCGGTTCGGAAAAAGAGTACATTAACAAAGCTCTTAGTCTTTTTGACGAGGTGCTTGAGGGAATAAAATAAAACTATTGACAAGAGAATTTTATTGATGTAAATTCAATTATAAGGCTTTATTCTCGTAAATATTGAGAAAATGTTTATTTCTCGATATTATTGAGAATACTACTGATTCTTAAAACAATAAAAGATTTATTAGTTTTAAAGATGGAAAAGAAAATAATCCTGGTAGGTGATATAATATCTTCAACAAAGATTGACTCGGAAGATAGAATATCGCTTCAAAAAAAGCTGATGGAAGTATTAAATAAGCTTAACTACGAAGATGAACATCTTATTTCACCTTATAAAATAGCTTTTGGCGATGAATTTCAAGCTGTATTTAATAAAGCAAATGACATATTTAAAAATATTTTTTTTATTCTTGAAAGTTTATTTCCGGAAAAAGCAAGGTTTTCAATCGGAATTGGTGCTATTGATTCGCCCATCGATAAACAAACACCGTTAAAAATGTATGGTCCTGCTTTTTATTCAGCCAGAAAAGGTATGGATGAGTTGAAAAAAAACAGACATTTATATATAATTAAAGGGAAAAATGTCTTAAATATGGAATTTATTAACCAAGTTCTTTATCTCATTTCTTATATTTCTTTAAAATGGGAACGTAAAGATCTTCAGATATTGTGCATGTTGCTTGACGAAGAGCCTGTTAAAATTATCTCAAAAAAAACAAAAATTCCTTCTAAAACCGTATATAGAAGAATATATACCAGAAGACTTAGAAACATAATAAAACTTTTCAATGAAATAACTCTTCTTCTTAACAAATCTCTAATAGACACATGTATTTAAATACGATATATATCACAAATCTTCTACTGATTTCCCGGTTAATATTTTTATCGAAAGACCAAAGTTTGAATGTAATTCAATTTATCTTTATCATTGGTTTGCAAATTGCCGGCTTACTTGCCTTCGAATGTAATTTTCCACTTTTGTTTTTAGTAATTTTATTTATTCTCCATAACATCGGTTTTTTCTAAAAAAAAGACATTTGATCCCTATTCCTGATAAAGATGATGAAAAATGCAGTCCTTATGCCGGTGTTATAATAGGTATGTTGGAAAGAATTTTAATTCTGTTTTTTTTGTTAAAAGGTCAGTATGCGGCTATGGGATTCATAATTGCTGCAAAAGGTTTTGCCAGATACAGCAAAATGGACGATAGAGCATTTGCAGAATATGTTTTAATAGGAACATTACTTTCTGCAACAATTGCAGCTATGATTGCTTTGTTGATAAAATATCTTTTACCTTAAAAATATTGGAGAACTAACCTTCTTTGTTCCTATATTTAATAAATATTTAAACGTAAAAACCGGTATAGGTTCGGAAAAAGAGTACATTGACAAAGCACTCAGCCTGTTTGATGAGGTGCTGAGGGGGGTGGTCTAAATAAAAATTTGTACAAAAATAAAGTTAATAATTTATTTCATAAGCGATAACTCTATTGCGAAGGATTGAAGGGATCAATAATAATCTTTTGTCTTTGACATAATCGATGTTAGCTGCCTGAAAATTTTCTCCTGTCAGGTCAAGTATCTCTTTCTTTAAACTGGGCGGTGTAAACAGATAAACATGCCCGGCATAATCCGAACCGATCAGAATGTTGTTATCAAAATGCTCCAGACCGTCCACAATTCCCGAACCGCCGAATATTACCGATGTTTCATCCGTGTCAATATCGAATTGGATGATAGTATAGGCATTACCTATGTACAGGTAATTCCCAATTATACATAAACCATTCGGGACTATACTTTCCCCAAATTGATACCGTCTTTCAAATTCACCGTCTTTGAAAGAGTAAAGTTTGTAACCCCCGAAATCCGAAAGATAAAGTGTTCCGGAGACAGTATCTACCGCTATATCGTTAAACAATAGTGCCTCATCTTCAGTGAAAATATTAGTGATATTTTTGTTTTCAAGATTGATCTCAATAAGGCGGTTAATATCCACAACATATAAATTTCCATTGTAACTGACCATTCCAAGCGGACAGTTCATTCCGTTTATCCAGTTTAAATCTACGATTTCACCGTCTAATGATAATTTAGAAATATATCCGTTATTATCTACCTGATAAGGATCTTCACCACCCATATTTGAAACATAAATAAAATCACTGAATTTATCATAATATACAGCTTCAGGATGATCAAATATGGCGCCTGTAATCCAGAGTCTCGTTAATTCATAATTAACGGTTTGAGGAGTATTTATATTGCTGCCGGGATCAGCTGACTTTTTGCTGCAATTTAAGATAAAGATAAAACTTAAAAAAAGCAGTACATTAAAAATTCTCATATTTCAGGTTCCTTAACATTAAAATAAACAGACTATTATAAGATTTTTGTGCCAATGTAATACCGGACAAAAAAAATAGCAAATAAAATGTGACGAATTGCGCTTGTTAAATTTTTAGATCACTTATTTTGTCTTGACATTGTGCCTTTCAGGTTATATCATCAGCGAGGCGGCCCGGTAACCGGGGACAATCTATGAGTGGAAAATATATGTCATGGAGGACATGACTCAATGTCCTCTTTTTATTCATATTTTAATATGTCTGCAGGATTTGTCCGTGCTGCCCGGAAAGTCTGAAAACTGACGGTTAGAAATCCAACAAGAACAGCCAATAAACCTGCAGAGATGTACAATGTAATTTCCATGGTGGTTTTATAAGCAAAATTCTGCAGCCATATATTTAAAACATACCCTGCAGTTGGAAAAGCTAATACAAATGACACAATCAGCCATCTCAGCAGTCCTTTTGAAAGCAGGAAGACTATTCCGTTCACCGATGCCCCGAAAACCTTTCTTATTCCTATTTCACTGGTTCGCTGCTGAACGATAAAGGAAGAAAGTCCGAACAGACCGAGACAGGAAACAAATACTGCAAGAAAAGTGAATATCATTGCAACACTGCCGGTGCGCTGTTCATTTTCATATAAAGCATTATATTCTTCATCCATAAATGAATAATCGAAAGGAAGTTCAGGATTAACCGATACCCATTCATTCTTTATAAGTTCAATCGTATCGCTGATGTTTTTTGTGTTCAGCCGGACAGTAATATAGTCTACTCCCCAGCCTTTTCTGAATCCGTACAATAATACCAGTGAATTAACATTATTGTGAAGTGATTCATAGTGAAAATCTTTAATTACACCGATGATATGCACCAGCCTGTTGTCCCACCGGTAAAATGATTTACCTATCGGATCCTCAAAATTAAGATTTTTTACTGCTGTTTCATTCAAAATAGCATTGTAAGATTCGACCGGTTCGTTATCTGTAAAAAACCTCCCCTCCTTCATCTCCAGTTTCATGGTTTTCAGGAAATCATGGTCACAAAAATAGATTCCCGGGAGAAACCGCTCACCGTCCGTTTTACCACAAAAGTTTCGCGCGAATCCTTTGCCGGGGATATTACCGGTTATCGAAACCGAAACAATACCGGGATATTTTGTGATATTCTGTTTAAATGTTTTACTCTTGCTGTCATCCTTCTGCTTGTTTTTAACCACCAGAACCTGTTCCTTATCAAATCCAAGATCTGTATTTTTTAAAAAATCAAGCTGTTTAAAAACAGTAAGCACACCGATTATAAGAAAAATCGATACGGTAAACTGTGAAACCACAAGCATGTTACGGAATATAGTACTCTTTTTACCTTTTGGGAGTTTCCCCTTCAAAATGTTCACGGGTTTGAAGGAAGAAAGGAAAAATGCAGGATAACTTCCGGACAGCAGACCTGTCAAAAAAGCCAATCCGAAAAATCCGACAATAAAGTCAAACCTGAAAAAATCGTGGGAATGAATTTCTCTGCCTATCAGGCTGCCGTACATGGGAAGGAGTATTAAAATAATAATAAAACCGAAAAGAAGCGCGATAAAACTCAATAATACGGATTCGCTGAAGAATTGAAGTATCAGCTGCATACGGTTTGAACCGACTGTTTTCCTGATACCGATCTCTCTTGCACGGAATGAGGATTTTGCAGTTGAAATATTCATGAAATTAAAGCAGGCAATTAATAAAATAAGAACTGCAGATGTGGAGAAAATATAGATATTGGCAATATCATTATTCGGTTCCAGCTCGAACTTTAAATTAGAATGTAAATGAATATCTGTCATGGGCTGAAGATAATAGTGTTTCTGGTGATCAGGATTACCGTTAAAGATAAAATTTGTTTCAAGATCGAAAATATTATCCTCAAGTTCTTTGTAATTAACATTCTCATGCAAAAGTAAATATGTAGTGGAGAAATTATTGCCCCATCCGCTTGTCTCATACCAGTCAAATGAATTTATTGATATAAAAAAATTAGTATGGAAATGCGAATTATAAGGAATGTCCTCCATTACTGCCGTTATAACAAAATCTCTTTTATCGATTTGAATTGTTTTATTCACCGGATTTTCAGTTCCGAAATATTTTTTTGCGATCTTTTCCGATAAGACCACTGTATTAGGCTCTTTCAGGACATTATTTCTGTCACCTGATATTAATTTGAAGGAGAATATATTAAAGACACTATTATCTGTTATCAGGATATATGGTTCATAAAAAACAATGTCCCCGAATTTCAATGCAGGCATTCTCAATTTTGCAAAACTTGTTGCATCCTGTACTTCGGAAAATTGGGTTCTTAAAAATTTATGGAGTGCAACGGGTGTGCTGACCTCATCTTCCATTGTTATCCTGTAGATCCGGTCTGCCTTCCTGTGAAACCTGTCCCAGCTTAATTCCTGATATACATATAAACCTATCAGGATACAGCAAACAAATCCTATTGATAAACCAATAATATTAATTATCGTATAGGATCTGTTTTTGGATAAATGCCTGAATGTGCTCTTCAAATAGTTTTTAAACATGATGACACTCCATATAATTGATTCGGATAAATATACAATTACAGATTTAAATATCTGCCTTAATATCCAGAGTACAGCTTTTACCCTGCCCTCTTTTTCAAATATTGACAGGTATATCTCTTCATAATCACCCCTCAGATAACTTATATCACTATCAGATGTGACAAAGTTGAGAAGAAAGCTGAAAACTTTTGGGATATTGCGGCTTTTGTTTTTCATTATATTATTCATATTTTAATGAATCTACCGGATTTGCTTTTGCCGCTTTAACTGTCTGGAAGAAGACGGTTAGAACAGCGATCATTAATGACAAAAATCCGGCTAACAGAAACATGTCTATACTGATATTTATCCGGTAGGCGAAACCCTGAAGCCATTTTTTTACTGCAAAATATGCTAATGGCCAGGCAATGAGGTTGGATAATACCACACATTTTATGAAGCCGGTTGATAACAGCCTTACAATATCAAATGTATTAGCTCCCGTTACTTTTCTAATTCCAATCTCTTTTGTTTTTTGTTCAACTGAAAAGATCGAAAGTGCTAATAATCCAAGACAGGCAATGAAAATCGTTAGAAAGGAAATATAGATAAATATTTGAGATAAACTTTTTTCTGCAGCTGTATATTCTGCCAAATACTCATCCTCGAAATAATAGTATAGAGGACGAACAGGGCTGTAATTTTTACGTACATTTTTTAAATAGGCTATTGTCGGTTCAAAATTTTCAGAGTTATCGACTTTTACATAAAATACACTCCTTGTCGGATCAATACGGTAAACAAGAGGATTGATCTCGCGCCGAAGTGATTCAAAATGGCAGTCTTTTAAAATCCCTATTATTGTTCCTTTGACGCCATTAAATGTTAATTGCCTGCCAACCGGGGAACTGATGCCCATCTGCCTGGCTGCAGTTTCATTTAGAACATAATTTGTTGTGTCGGAACTGAATTCTTTTGAAAAGAACCTTCCGTCCGCAATTTCAATATTAAAGGTCTTTATATAGTCGTAGTCTGTTTTGCAGTAATAAAATGTTACATGAGTATTGGGATCCTTGCCTTCCCATTGAACATCAGTTACTGGATTAACATAAACATAAGGGCCTACTGATTGTGTTACAGCAATGATGTTTGGATTGGTTAATATCTCGTTTTTAAAGGTCTCATGATTTTCCCTTAATACTGCATCAACGACCACGATCGTATTATCTAAATTAAAGCCTAAATCCCTGTTATTCATAAAATTAAGCTGCTTAAAAGATACAGCTGTTACTATTATTATAAGAATTGCTATTGTAAATTGAAAAACAACTAAAATGGTCTTAAAAGACAGGAATTTTCTTTTACTGAACAATTGTGACTTTTTTAGAATATTCACAGGTTTGAAGGATGAGAGTATATAAGAGGGGTAACTGCCCGAAAGCAGTCCGACAAATACTGTCAGGAATATTAATCCTGATATGTTCTGAATAGAAAATAAGTCAGTTAATTTTAAATCATGGGAAGAATATTGATTAAAAACAGGTAAAAAATATACTGCAAGAATAATTGCAAAAATTAAAGATATCGAAACAAGAAAAAAAGATTCGGTCTGGAACTGAATTATTATGTCTTTTCTTTTTGATCCGAAGACTTTTTTTATACCTATTTCCCTGGAGCGTTTGCTTGAAACGGCGGAGTATAGATTCATATAATTGAAGCAGGCAATAAGTAATATGCTTGCTGAAATAAATGATAACATGTAAATGTATTTTATATCACTTTTATTTACATTGTACATGCCCATATGCATATCCATATTAAAGTTGGAATGCAGGTGGACTTTATCCAGGGGTTGAAGGGACATTGAAACATCTGATTGAAGGTGAAATTCTCTGGGAAAATCTTTTATTTTGCCATTGAAATCCTTATAGTCAACAGTTGAAGGTATTTGAATATAGACGGTTGAAGAAGAATAGTAATTCCAATCGTTAACACCTCTTTCACCTCTGTTAATATAATATTGGATAGGAATTATCAGTTCGAACTGGATATGTGAGTTTTCCGGGATATTTTGCATAATACCTGTTACCTGCCTGTCCTTATCGTTTATCCTCAGTGTTTTACCTAAAGCATTTTCATTGCCAAAACATATTTTTGCGAATTTCTCCGTGATCACAACCGCGTCAGGATTATTGAATGCAGTTTCAGGATCCCCCGCAAGGAAAGGAAAAGTAAACATTTTAAAAAAGGAATGATCTGCGATCGCACCAAAATGAGTCAAAAACATGTTATTGTCTATTTCATACCTGAAATGCCACAGCGGTCCCATAAACCTCGTGAAATTTACTATTTCCGGGAATTTTTCTTTCAGCGCAGGACCAAACGGGCTGGGTACTCTCGGCTGCCTGGTTAACTGGTTATCTGACTTTATATCAGAGATTACCCGGTATATAGAATCTCTGTTTTTGTGAAATTTGTCGAAACTGAGTTCCTTCCGGATAAATAAAAGTGTCATTATACAACAGGCCATACCAACGGCAAGACCAAATATGTTTACAAAAGAATAAAACTTGTGTTTTTTAATATTTCTAAAAGTGAATTTTAGATAATTTTTAAACATGATGACACTCCATATAATTGATTCGGATAAATATACAATTACAGATTTAAATATCTGC
>JBHPGK010000122.1:0-10758 GCA_042570605.1 Candidatus Zhuqueibacterota bacterium | reverse complement strand
TAAACACATTACTCTTAATTTTCAATCATAAATTCATCTGTATCTTTATATGTAAAAATAAGATATGCACTGGGATTGTCATTTCTTATACCGAAAAACACTTCAGGCATTAAAAAAAATCAGGAGAAAAAAATAATTTACCGCACTCTTGGGAGAACCGGCTTGAAAATCCCGGTTGTCAGCATGGGACTCCTCAACACGCGAGATCCTGAATTGATCAAATCCTCCTATGATGCCGGGATCAGGCTTTTTGATACTGCCATGGAATATCAGAAGGGCAGGAATGAGGAAATGCTCGGTAAAGTAATTAAAAAGTACAATTTTAGAAAAAATGTGGTAATCCTGACAAAAATACTTCACCCGGTCGGTATAGGATTTGGAAGAACAGAAGACCGCCTGAACAGGCAGCAGATAAAACATAAATTTTTGGAAAATTTTAACAGTTCCTTAAACCGGCTAAAAACTGACTTTGTGGATATATTATTATACCACAGCGTGGACAATGCCGGGAGATTTGCACCGACTATAAAAAGATATTTCAAGTATAAAGATAAAAGTTTCTTTCAGACCGGTGTGCTGTATGCCGACAAGTCAGTCTTTAATGTTTTTTCATTTGAAATGATCAAAGGCGATGCTGAAACAGCCCTTGAAGTTCCCTTTACAATGGTTATCACTGAGGAGACGGCAAAGAAATATTTTGGCGACGAAGACCCGATCGGTAAAGTTATGAACTGGGATAATTCGTTCGAATATACGGTTACGGGAGTTGTAAAATCCCCCCCGCCGAATTCTCATTTTACGTTCAGTGTGCTGGCTTCCTTTTCAACATTTTTTAAGTACGATCCAAGGTTAGAGAATCTGTGGATAGGCTTTGGAGCTCCAACTTACCTGTTATTGAATGAGAACACTGATTACAAAGTATTTGAAAATAAGATCGAAGAATTTAAAGAAAAATATATTGGACAAGAGCTGAGTTCCAGGGGTATTGATTTACGATCATATCTTCAACCATTAGAAAGCATACACCTGTATTCGAATCTTGCCGGTGAGCTGGGAACGAACGGAAGTATCCGGCTTATTTACGCATTTGCAGCTATTGCATTTATAATATTAATAATTGCATGTATCAACTTTATGAACCTCTCAACAGCACGTTCTGCGGGCAGAGCAAAAGAGATCGGACTGCGAAAAGTTTTAGGAGCCCAAAGAAAAAAGCTTGTTTTTCAATTTCTTGGAGAATCATTTTTGTTTGCGGCACTTTCTTTGATTTGTGCGGTTATAATTGTCTGGTTTATTTTTCCTTATTTTAAGTCACTTGCAGGAGCTGAAATTAGCGTCGATTACCTAAAAATGCCAATGATCAGCGCAGCATTGATAGGAATAGTAATTTTTGTCGGGATTTTTGCAGGAAGTTATCCTGCATTTTTTCTTTCCGGCTTCAAACCTGTTTTAACTCTGAAGGGAATTATTTCACGCGGGGGTTTTGAATCAAGGTTTCGCTCTATTCTTGTGGTATCTCAATTTACCATCTCTATCTTTTTGATCATCTTTACTATTATTATTTTTAACCAGCAGAAATATTTTAAAAACAAAGACCTCGGTTTTAATAAGGATCATTTACTGGTAATATCACTTCAAAATGAAAAAGCAAGAGTGAATCTCGAAAATTTTAAAAATGAACTGCTGAATATTAATGGAGTTGTAAGTGCCGGAGCATCTTCGCTTGTTCCCGGAGAAACCTACCTGTTTATTAATGGTACATATCCGGAAGGATTTACAAAAGACCAATTGTTCATGATGGAAAATTTCCATGCAGATTTTGGTTTTTTTAATACATATGAAATAAAGACCGTTAAAGGAAGGGTATTCTCAAAAGAGATTATAACGGATGAAACCCAGGCTGTGATGATTAATGAAACGGCTGCGGAAAAATTCGGATGGGCAGATCCTATTGGTAAAGAGTTTAATATAGTCCCCGGTGTAAGAGACAATGAGTCAGACCTGGAGCGGCGTATAATTATCGGGGTATACAAAGATTTTCATCACAGGTCTTTATACTCTCCAATTGTTCCTACGTTTATCAGGCAAACATCCGGCAAAGGGAATATCCGTAACAGACCGAGAAGACTTACCCTGCGGATTCAGGATGAAAGCATTTCAGAAACTTTAAAAAAAATAGACCGGAAATGGAAACAGTTTTATCCTGACCAGCCTTATTTCTATTTTTTTCTTGATGAATCTTATTATGATCTTCACAGGGCAGAGGAAAAACTTGGAAGCATTTTCCGTGCATTTGCTGTTTTAGCTGTGTTGATAGGATGTCTTGGATTATTTGGTCTTGCTTCCTTCAGCGCAGAAAAGCGGACTAAGGAGATCGGTATAAGAAAAGCGATCGGTGCAAGTATAAAAGCGATTGTAATTTTGCTGTGTAAAGAATTTTTCAGCCTGGTTATCATTGCAAATGTAATTGCCTGGCCCGCAGCTTACTTTATTTCATATAAATGGCTGCAGAATTTCCCATATGCTGCCGGTATAAATGTTAGTATCTTCTTTTTTACATTAATTCTATCTCTAATAGTTGCTTTAGTTACTGTTGGTTATCAATCGGTAAAAGCTGCTTTGACCAATCCTGTTGATTCGTTGAGAAATGAATGATCATTGAAAAATAAAATGAATATTTATAAAATTGATTTTTCCCTATAATTCACTGATAAACCGCCCTATCCAGAATATTATCCATATAAATAATAATGATAAGAATGCAGTCTTTTTTATCTGAGGTTTTAATTTTAATTCAATTTCTCTTCTTGAAACAGCTTCAAAAGAAAATATCAGAAAGAAGAAAATCAGGGAAAAATAAATCACCGGACCCATCAAATGAAATCTTATTGAATCCGCTAAATTGAAATGAGAGACAGCTGATAATGACCTTGTAAGTCCGCATGTAAAACAACTGTGGCCGGTCAGACTTTTAAATGCGCATGCCGGAAGAATGGAAGACTCCGGGTTCATAAACATTATTATTAGTAATGTCAGCAGTATAAAAGATGAATAGACCCACTTGATCTTAATTCTATCAAACGGCAGAGTTTCTGTATAATTCAAATACATTTTTGATTTTAACTCTATTTTAATTAATACTTAATGTACTGTTCTTCTAAAAACCATTTTTAGCGCCTGGCATGTATTAGTATGGTACTCCGAATAGTGAGATTGCCGCGTCGCTTCGCTCCTCGCAATGACAGTTCTGGTGCAAGCTGTCATTTCATTCCTCGTCAGCCTGAGGCTGATCCACCTCTGGCGGACAATGACAGTTCTGGTGCAGGCTGCCAAAAGAAAGAGCCGAGCTACATATATTTTCACCGGAATAACACTTCTTTTTGTTATTCTGATCCTGCATTAGCGGGAGAAGAATCTCAATTTTATAATTAACCGAAATAGTAATGCTCCAATTTATTTCAAGATGCTGCATTTGTTTTCATATATCACTGTTACTATTCAGCAGTATCAACAGCGGTAACTTCCTCTTTCGGGAAAATTGTGAAATCCGGTCCGAACTGCTCCAGAAATTCCAGACTGAACGATCTGAACGTATATGATACCGGAAGCATGATCACTGAGCCGATATATGGTATAATTAAAAGCAGAAAGCCTATACAGCATGTAAACAGCCCGACAATTATAACTCCTATAATAATGAAAATATATAATATGAACAAAAGGATACCATACAGTATAAAATGTATCAGCTTTCGTGAAAGTAACGGCAGAAAAATCCCCCAGGCTTTCAGTACTTTAACATTATTCCTGTACATTATCGGTATTACGAAGTTTTCAAGAAGCATAGAAACGAATACAACAACAAATATTACCGATATGAAAAATAAAACGAATCCCAGTATTGGTCCCAGGGATGGGTGACGGGGGAAATAACCGTCATTGGCAATAAGCATTGCAATAAAGCCAAGGACTAAAATCCCCGCTATAAGTAGAAAGGAAACAATTCCGAATAGAAGCCGCCAGAAGAACAGTGAGTTACCCAGCGATTTAAAATCTTTCCAGGGTTTTACCACCTCCGCTTTATTATGAATAACGTTATCTAAAAACATGAATTTACCTCTGGAACTTAACCAGTTAAGAAGAATGATCATACCGGTAATGAATACTATCCCGAATGTGATCAGCATAAACCATCCCGGGTGGTCTACCAGCCATTCCCATGCAATTGCCGGAAACTCAAGTATATCCCATATGTCGAAATCAGATAATCTCCCATGACCTCTTGGGGAATTATCCCCGCCTCCATGAGGCCAGTCGGTCAAACCTGCCAGAAAAGCCGTAAATCCTAAAACAAACCATTTCTTAATATCGAAAGGTTTGAAAAGAGCCGTTTTCATACGGCTGAATGCATTAGATAACGGATTTAAATAATTAATACTCATTCTTTTTCCCCCCTGAATTTCAAGAATTGAGATTATTTCAGTTTTTCAAATATCAATAATTATTTCAGGTTTTGCAAGGATTTTTTGTATATTAATTCTAAAATACTCTTGAAATGATATTTCGGCTATTATATTCCGGCTGTTAATAAAAGGAGTAGTCTGGTTATTGTATTTAAACCTGGACTACCTCCAAAATTTTCATTGGTATTTAGTATGATTTGTTAATAATATTAAACATGAGGCAAATTCCCGATTGAAAATAGAAGAAAACCTTTTTGTCATTTCGAGTCCCGAGCACCCAGGGATTTTTCAAATATAAATAAAATGACTATTCTTCGATTAACTGTATGATTTTAAGTAAAGAATTATTTATTTAGCAATATAAATAATGGCGGTCTAAATTATTACTAAAAAGATAAAGGAAAATTATGAACGTAACGAGAAAAGCATAACTTTTCAAGTCCGCCAATAAAAATATGACTTTATTGGTAATATTGGCAGTTAAAATGGTTATTTTCATGAAAAATGGTATGTTTTGGTGTCATTGTCCGCCAGAGGTGGATCCCGCACAAGCGGGACGAGAAGCGAAGCGACAGCCTGCCCCGAAACCTCGGGGAAGCAATCTCATTATATTTTATACTAAAATTTAGTTCTTCGTGGTATGGGATTGCTTCGCTGCGCTCGCAATGACAGATCCATATAGAAAAATAGGGGCAATCCAGATTTGTCATATATATTACCCCTGAAAAATCGCTGAGCACCCGGGACTCGAAATGACATATTCGTCGTAAAAATGGGGGTAGTCCAGCTTCAGTTTTATAAATCCCTTGACATGCAGGTAGGGAATTCTTACTTTTATTTCATTTTAAGCAAAGATGAAAAAAGGGATTTATAGAATGAAAAGCATTATTATATTATTAGTTGTCTTACTTTTGCCTGCAATAATTTTTGCACAAAAATATACCGGAGGTGACGGGAAAATTAATGTGGCTGTGGTAAAAAATCCCTATTCAGGGTCAAGGAGCGGCTCTGAACTTTCAGGTGGTCCTGATTCTTTGGAAGCAGGCGGTCTTAAAGAGATTCTTGAAAAAATGAACTGTAACGTTGTTAGTATAAATGAGGCTAAACTGACACCTGAGCAGGATAGAGATTACGGCGTATGGCATAGAGTGGGGCTCGCAAACGGGCACTTGAAAAATATTGTTCTTGAAAACGAGAAAAATGGAGTTTTTAATATAGGATTACTCGCAAACTGTAATTCTCTTATGGGCATGCTGGCTGGTCTTCAGTGCTCAGGAGAAGGGAGACGTCCTTTAAAGATAGGTCTGGTGTGGATAGATGCCCACGGCGATTTTAATACTCCCGAAACCACATTAAGCGGGATGCTCGGCGGTATGCCGGTCGCTGTTTCTGCAGGCATGTGTCTCACCCGGCTCAGGCTTAAGTCGGGTCTGGAACCGGCTTTGCCGACAAAATATATCGTTATGGCGTGTGTCCGGGATACCGATCCGCTCGAACAGGAACTCATTGACCGTTCAGATATTCAGCATATTACTGTTGGTGATATTAAAAGTCTCTCAGCTAACTTAAATAAGCAGATGGAAAGACTCAGCAGTTTAACCGATAAAATATACATACATATCGATATGGATGTACTTGAACCGGATGAAGTGTCAGGGCACAGCTTAACCGTTGCCGATGGTCCCACAAGCAGGGAACTTGGAGCTGCATTAACTGTGATGTTCAAATATGAAAAAGCATCTGCTCTCGGAATAGCTTCCTATCCTTCTACAAGAGATGAAGACAAACTATCACTCAAAGCGGCTTATAATTTAATAGAGGGTGCAGTAAAAGGGATTAAAAAGAGATAAATGCGGCGGGTAATTAAAAGCGGATATATTAACTTACTACATAATTAATAAATGTATTAACCCAATTCACCATATAAAACCTGTAGAGGCCTTTGAAGATTCGCTCTAATATGAAGTATCCCACAAAATTAGTATTTGTTTGTAAAGGGAAGGTTCATTTGTTAAATTGCATACCTAATGCAACAAATCCCATTTGTTATCTTTAAGAGATTTAAAATAGGAATATCGGCTTACATGTTAAAACATAAACCTGGAGAAGGGGAATGACAGATAAAAAGTTACCGGGTGCAGCAGTGCTCCTTATAATCGCTGCTATTGTGTTTATATTCGGATGTAAAAAAATCCCATCGGATTTTACAATAGCGGAAGCTACCATCCACCGGATTCATGAGGCAATGAAATCGGGAGATATTACATCCAGGCAGCTTGTTGAATATTACCTGGAACGAATCGAAACGTATGATAAATCGTCCGGGCTGAATGCGATCGTTGTTGTCAATCCAAATGCGCTTCAGAGGGCAGATGAGTTGGATGAGGAATTCAGAAGAACACAAGAGCTGCGCCCACTGCATGGTATTCCGGTGATCGTAAAGGACAATTATGATACTCATGATCTGCAGACCGCTGCAGGAAACCTTGCGATGAAAGGTTCGTTTCCGCCGGACGATGCGTTTATGGTGCAGAAGATCCGTGAAGCTGGAGCAATAGTGCTGGTAAAATCCAATATGGATGAATTTGCCTTCAGTCCTCTTAAGACCGTTAGTTCAATACTTGGAACGACCGCAAATCCGTATGCGCTGGACCGGGTTCCTGCCGGTTCAAGCGGCGGTACAGGTGCAGCGGTTGCCGCAAATTTCGGTACAGTCGGTCTGGGTACCGATACCGGTAACTCGATACGGGGTCCATCATCGCATACATGCCTTGTCGGGATACGTCCCACGATAGGATTAACAAGCCGCGATGGTATCGTACCGCTTTATCTGACAAGTGATGTTGGTGGTCCTATGACACGCACTGTTGAGGACGCTGCCCGCGTGTTGAATGTTGTTGCAGGATTCGATGAAACTGATCCTGTCACGGAATCGTGCATTGGAAAAATACCTCCGGATTACACGGTGTTCCTTGACAAAGACGGACTCAAGGGTGCACGTATCGGTATTGTGCGGTCATTCACAGAAAAAGAATCCGCTGATGCTGAAATAAAGATATTATTTGATAAAGCGATAGAGGATTTCAGATTGCTGGGCGCCGAGATCGTTGATCCGTTTGAGATTCCAAAACGGGAAAGAAGAAGCAGAAACGGATCACAAATCAGCCAGTTCAGATATTATCTTAATAACTATCTTGCGACACTCGGAGAGAATGCACCGGTCAGGAACCTGCAGGACATTGTTGATTCCGGAAAATACGGTGCATCGATCGACAATCGGCTTAAGCGTGAGCTCAGTGGAAGGCTGCCGGAAACCGAAGAGGAGATTCCTCCACTTGCTGTTGAGGACGATCCTGTCCGTCTTGCTTTTCGTGAGGCTATATTAAAGGCAATGGAAGAGTACAATATTGATGCATTCATATTCCCGACTTGGAGCAATCCGCCGAGAAAACTTGACGATCGGGAAAGCCCTGCCGGAGACAACAGCCAGTCAATCTCTCCGGTAACGGGACAGCCGGCACTCACAGTACCGATGGGATTCAGTTACGGGGAATATCCGGCCGGACTTCAGATAGTCGGCAAACCGTTCGATGAGCAGACGCTGATAAAATTTGCTTATGCCTATGAGCAGGGAACCAGACACCGCCGGTCCCCGCAAGCATTTCCAGCGATAAAGTAGTAATAAAAGGGCCTTTTAAATTATTGATTAATGACGTATTAGCAGTTCTGAAGACATAAAGTGTGTCGGTTCAGAACAAATTTGACACATCCTGATAATATAATTATACTGGTATTTATAATATAGAATAAAACATTAAAAAGTTATCTACCCCGAATTTCTTTTATAAATTCACGGATCACAGGGATCAAAGACGTAACGCCTTCCTCTATTGGTCTTATTACAGGTTTGTTCAGCTTGTCTGAAAGATCTTTTTGATATTTAATTATTTCTTTTTCAGGGATTTTGCCGCTGTTTAAAGTAACAGCGAGTGTCTCTGCACCGTACATTTTAATCAGAGCAATTTCATTCTCGACGTACGGTAATTTGCAGCCGAGCTCTTCGAGTCCATCATAATATTCCTGAAAAGGTACGTGCTGCAGAATAACACCCTTAGCATTTGCAGAGAGCAGGAATTCGGAACCGCAGGGTCCGGACGGATTCCTTAAACCTGACTGCCCCTCGATTATCATCAGGTCAGGGGAGGCTTCCCGGTCACATTTCATGATAGCTTTCTCCAGTTCACCGCTCACGAAATCATTTAAAGTCGCATCAAAGATAAATCCGTATTTATAACCCTGCATCCATCCTGTCTGACCTGTGTATATCATTTCAGCTTTTATTCCATTCTTTTTACAGGTATCCACCAGCATTTTTGCAGTTGTCCGTTTCCCGACTGCGCAATCAATACCTAATAAAGCAATTATGGGAGTTTTAACTGAAAGAATTTCACCGCTCCAGAAATGGAGTTCTTTAAACGTTCCGGGTTTTCTTATATCATAAAGATTTACTCCGTTTTTCCGAGCGGCTTCCCTGAACTCATCATCTTCACTCAAAAGCTGATGCAGACCGCAGACAATGTTTAATCCGCTTTCTATCGCATTCAGTACCTCTTTTCTCCAGTCATCCGGCAGTATTCCGCCTTCAAATGCACCGCCTACAACTGCATATTCGGGTTTTCTGCCATACTTTTCAATGAAGCCGGCAATTGATCCGTAAACGGGAATATTTCTATGAATACCATCCAGAACTTCACCTGCATCCCTGCCTGCATAATTACGGTCGATTATACCTAAAATATTAAACCGGCTTGTTCCGCGGATAAGACCATGAGCTGTTTTCGCATGCAGGTCTCCAAGCAGACCATTCGTAATTACTACAGCATCACCTTTTATAGAATCGAATTTTTCCATATGTTTTAAACTAATGTCACTCCTAAACCGGATTTTTCAACGATTGTCATGTGCCCGTCTTTAAGCTCAAAACCACCCTCGACTATGTCTCTTGCAAGGTCAAGACTTCCGTCAAGATCAAGATATTTTGTCGTGACCGAAGCAAAAGCCGCATGCAGAGCGGCTGAAATACTTATTATGCTTTCATCCATGCAGCCCCACATAAGGTCTATTCCTGCAAGTTCAGCGATCTCACTTATTCTTTTTGCATTTCGGATCCCGCCGCATTTCATCAGCTTGATATTGTATATTCCGAAAGGATGCGGAGTATTCGACAATTTTAATGCGTCTGCAGGATAATGGAGACTCTCATCGGCGGCAATTTTTTTCCTGTATATTTCTTTAAGTTCAAACATGTCATTAATGTTGTCCGCTTTCAGCGGCTGTTCCATGAACTCAATATTGAGCTTTTTTGTTCGTTCAAAGAATTTCTTCAGGTCTTTTATCCGGTAACCCTGATTTGCATCTACACGTATATCCACGGAATTTCCAACGTTCTCTCGCAGTTTCCTTATTACCTCAATATCCTCTTCAAGAGACTTTCCGATCTTGACCTTCAATATTTTAAATTTACGGTCTATATATTCTTTTGCTTCTTCAATAGCTTCTACAACAGATTTGATCCCTATTGTGATCGAGGTCGGCATTGATCTGTGAACTCTTCCGAGCAGATCCACAAGAGGTATTTTGAGGTACTTTGCGAACAGGTCATGCAGGGCAATATCAGCAGCCGCCATTGCTGCGGGTGTGCCGGACATGTTTTCCTCCAGTTTTCTGCACAATTCTGTTAATAAGCAGATATCTTTGCCAATTAGTAATCTTTCCAGACTCTTTTCAAGTGCTTCTGTACAGTCTTCAAAAGTCTCACCTGTTACAAAATCTGCCGGTGAAGCTGAACCTAAACCGAATAATCCGTTTTCCCCGTCAATACGTACAAATACATTCTCAACTGAATCTATCGTCTGGTAAGCGATAGTATAAGGTCTGGTAAGTTCCAGGTTTTCAGTCCAGTATTTTACACTTTTTATTTTCATCACTTTCACTCTTTTATGGTCAATTGTTTTTGTTTTTACCTGAAAAAAATATCCGGTAAGTCCCTATTGTCAGGATCGGAATTGCGAACACAGCGATCATGCCATATGCCATAATATAATATCCTTTTCCAATTAAGTCAATGATTCCGACCTGTGCAAGAATTACGGCAAATATCAGTGCCGCCACTGCGATCATACCGCTCTGCCTTCTTGTTAGTTTTTTGCCGGATACTTCCATCAGGCTGGAGTTGATCCTGTCAATAAATGCATGTATCATACCTGTAGCAGTTTCTACAAGTGTCCAACCAACA
>JBHPGK010000121.1:0-10788 GCA_042570605.1 Candidatus Zhuqueibacterota bacterium | reverse complement strand
CGTAATGGGTTATGCCGAAATCCTGAAAATGAAATATAAAGACCCTGAAAAGGGTTCCGGAAAAGCAGCCGATATAATCTTTAAAGGTTCGCAAAGAGCGGCGAATTTAACTAAACAGCTATTGGGATTTGCAAGAGGAGGAAAATACAATCCCGAACCGGCAAATGTGAATTATATTATCAGAGATACTGTCAGTGTTTCAGAAAAGATCTTTGAAAAAAATATAGACCTCAGGTTTGATTTTGAAGAAAATGTCAATACAATAGAGGCTGATAAAAACCAGTTGGGACAGGTTATTACTAATTTGATCATAAATGCAAAAGATGCAATGCCCTCTGGAGGAGAGCTTACGCTCTCAACTGAAAATGCGTTCCTGGATAAAGACTATGTTTATAAGTATCCTGAAATTATTATGGGAAATTATGTAAAAATATCAGTGACCGATAACGGCATAGGAATGGTAAAAGAAGTAAAAGACAGGATATTTGAACCTTTTTTTACAACTAAAGGTAAAGGAACCGGCTTAGGATTGGCAACTGTATATGGAATAATAAAAAACCATAAAGGTCATATCAACTGTTACAGCGAACCGGGTGAGGGGACTACCTTCAATATTTATTTACCGGTTACGGACGGTGAAATTATACAAAAAAATGATAAGCAGAAAATTTTAACCGGGAATGAAAAAATACTGGTCATCGATGATGAAGAAAACTTGAGAAAATTATTATTCGACCAGCTTGAAGATCTGGGATATAAAGTTGTTTTGGCAGCTGATGGAGTGGAAGCTGTTGATATTTACAAAAATGAATTAAATGAGATAGATCTTGTTTTACTTGATATGATCATACCTGGCATGCCGAGCAGGAAAACCTTTGATTCATTGAAAAAATTAAATCCCGATGTAAAAGTACTGCTTATCAGCGGGTACAGCCAGAATGGAAAAGCAAAACGGATTCTTAATGAAGGTGCAATGGGTTTTCTGCAAAAACCATTTAATCTGCAGCAGCTTTCCGAAAAAATACATGAAATGTTGAAATCCTAATGTTTTTTCCAGTCAGAAAACTTAACGTCCAACAAGGGGTCATGACCCCTTGTTTTATATAATCTTCTGGTTCTGCAATAAATAAAAAGGGCGGTTGTAGAACCCGCCCCTGCATAAGCAAAAATCTTTTTAGAACTTTTTTCTTAGACTGAATGATATATTTCTTATAGGGAAGAGGTTACGTTCTATTTCAGTATAATGATATTGGAGGAGGTTGTTAATTTTAATATTTAATGACATGTTTTTACCTAAACCTATACTGCTCCACATATCTACAAGATAAAGAGGTACTCTTTTATCGTGCGGATAGACCTTATATTTTTCCGTTTTGCTGATATACCTGAAATTCCCGCCGCATTTGACAAATTTATAAAATGTCTCACACATAATATTGATTATATGGTCCGGTCTGTAAGCCAAAGGTTCATTTATACCGCCTGTCAAGTCGGTACTCTTAGTATAAGTGTAATTAAGGCTTAAGTTTAATTGTGTGAGTGGTGATCCGGCTATTGTAAATTCAAAACCTTTTATCTCAGCTTTTGTCAGGTTTTGAAAGATCAGATTTTTCTTTGTCGTATCCGTATATGCTTCAATCATATTATCATATTTGTTTAAGAAGAGCGCCCCTTCGAACCTGTATCTGTCCATAATCTTGAGATTGGTACCAACCTCAAACGACATACTTGATTCTGATGTTATATCTTCATTTGGTTCAATAACAAAACCGCTTACCACCGCATCCATAAAGGCTTCTGAGATCAACGGATAACGAAAACCCTTGCCGGCAGATATCCAGATGTTAGAACTCTTACTTATCTGGTAAGTTAACCCGATCTTTGGACTTAACTGGTATTCCGGATCAAGGATATCAATTTTCTTATAATCAAACCTTGCACCAAACGTTAATTTATAATTTTCCGTAAGACGGTAATCATCCTGCATATAAACAGCAGTTCCAAATCCCCCATGCTTTCCGAACATATTCGATTTTATATTATCTGCGACGGCTTCAATTCCCAGTGTTATAAAATGATTGTCAGCAAGTTTAATATCTCCCTGGATTTCTAATCCTGCACGGTTGCTTTTAGAGTAGTCAGTACCATCCTGGGTTTCAGATGAAAATTTGGTATAGAAGTTATATCCTTTCGCATTAAATCCGAACTTTTCGGAAAAAAGCTTATAGTAATTAAATGATGCCTGAAATTTATCAGATTCTACCGTATTACCAAGATCCCGGCTTTTGACTTTTAAGACATTTTCCCAGTCTTCCCACTGTATAAATAATCCCCTGTTCTCCTTTGCGAAATTTGTAATTATATCCAGATATTCATTCGATGAAATTTCGTATTTCAGTTTGTTAAAAATGTGATATCTCTTTGAATGATCATTCTGTCTGTATCCGTCAGATATTTTGCTTCCGGCTGAAAGAAGTACCTTGAATTTGTTTTGGCTGAATGAATGGCTTATATTTAATCCTCTGAATGTTCTTAGGGAATTTGACCATTTCCATTCGTCATAATACGGTTTATCGTAAAATCCGCCCATGAAGTCAAGAGTCGTACTTTTCTTAGTTCCCGGTTTTTCGGTAATGATGTTTATAACTCCTCCCATCGCAGCCGAACCGTATAATGCCGACCCCGGACCCTTTAAAATCTCGACTCTATTAATATTCTCAAGAGGAATGATATCCCATTTGATATCTCCGGTATCGCCGGGCATTAATGGAATGCCGTCGATCATTAATATAACTGTACTTCCGGTTCCCCGCCTGTAGCCCGCATGATTTCTGATATTGACCTGATCTTCTGTAAAATTAACACCCGAAACGTACCGAAGCGAATTGCTGAGTTTAAAATGCTCAGTTTTTTTAATAAAATCTTTACTTAACACGGATACACTGACAGGAATATCTCCATATGCCTGTGTTTTCTTGGATGCTGTAACGATTACCGATGGGCCTTCAATTGCTGCGGTTACAAGCTGAAAATTAATTTCTAACTCTGCTCCGGATTCAATATTTACATTAGCCTTCTCTTCATTGCGGTATCCTATTATTGAAACCTGAACAGTATATTTCCCCTGCGGAATTGACCTTATTAAGAAATTGCCGTTCTCATCTGTTGCTGCACCAATGTGGGTGCCTAACAAAATTACGTTTGCGCCCTCAAGCGGTTCTCCTGTACCGGATTCTGTTATTTTACCTCGAAGGTATCCCTTATCGCCAACATTTTGGCTATGAATATTTTCCGCAAAAAATAAAATAAATATAGAGGATAAAATTATAAGTGTTTTAAGCTTTTTTATCATGTGTTTTTTCTCAACACAGAGACACTGAGAGTAAAGAGTTACACAGAGTTAAGATTGCCGTTTATTCTTCTCCTGATGCCGTCCTTCAATAAGGAAACATTAAAATTAATTAATAATCCTAATTTCTTATTGGCAAGTTTCAGGTATGTGACTAACTGCGCTTCATGGACTGGTAATATTACTTCAACTGATTTTAGTTCAAGTATTATTTTATCTTCAACTAACAGGTCTATGATGAATTCTTTCTCCAGGGTTTTACCTTTATAAATTACAGGTAATAGTACTTGATTCTTAACTTTTATATTTTGATTATTTAACTCTTCTAAAACGCATGTTTCATATACACTTTCCATTAATCCTGGACCTAACTCCTTGTGAACATCGATACAGGCAGCTATTATTTTGTCAGTCAGTATATTAAAATCTTTCTCCGTGAAACTCATATTTCTCAGTGCCCTCTGTGTTGAGTATTATCTTTAAGACATTAAAATCTTTCTCTGTGAAACTCATATTTCTCAGTGCCCTCTGTGTTTAGTATTATCTTTAACATATTAAAATCTTTCTCCGTGAAACTCATATTTCTCAGTGTCCTCTGTGTTGAGTATTATCTTTAACTTAATAAAGGACTTTTAGTTTACCGATTAAACTGAAATCAGCAGTAATATCCATATTTTTTGTAGTTTTGCCTTCGACGATTGTTATTATTGCAGGAGTTGTGTCATTCTCTCCTGTTTTATAAAAGCCGAGCATTACAGGGTGCAGGAGGTCTGCATAATTCACCAGTGCCGCAACAACGCCGGCATATGTTCCGGGAGAAAGTTCCAGGAAATAATCAAATTCAGTAGTGTTTGGTGTAATAGGATCAGTATATGCCGAAATGTCCATAATATCGTCCGGCGGGTATTTTGTCAGAACACCAACTGCAACCATGTATGAAAGAGGATTTACAGGCCAGTTTCCGATAAAAGTCACTTTTCCTGATATTCCTGTAGGTTCTTCTACCTCATGTGACGGCGGTTTAAGCCCTTCACCTGTGCTGCAGCTCAAAAAAAGAATAAATACCGATAAGAGTAATAGTATTTTTTTCATGGTCTACATAAAGATAAAAAGGATTAATTTTATTTGCAAAACAAAAATATTGTAAAATCTTTTTACAATATTTGGTCTTAATAAATAAAATCATTTGATTTTTGTATCTTTATTATTTTAATTATAATATCATAATATTTTATTATGGATTTATTTTATAATTCTATCCTGCCTTAATTTAATAGAACATAGGGGGTGCTATGAAACGCTTAGTATTTATAATATCAGTTGTTTTAATTGCACTTGGATTCCTGAGTATGACTTCCCGGGCTCAGGAGAAAAAGGGCAGTTATGATGATTTTCAGAAGCCAGGGGAATGTAAAAGATGCCATACAGATTTTTACCAGCAGTGGAAAATTTCCATGATGTCCCAGGCTTATACTCATCATTGGGACGAAATTGAATATTTTAAACTTGCAATACCGCAGGCAAGGAAAGACCCGAAAGTTGCCGAAGTTGAAGCCGGGTGCAACGGATGCCATACTCCTATGGCACTCTGGGCAGGCGATATCCCGCCGAAACACCCTTCTGAGAACAGCAGGGCAAATGAATCGGTCTCCTGTGATGTTTGTCATTCAATAACAGGTTTTGAGGGTGATGTGCCGTTTAATTTTAACTACATTTTAAAACCCGGAAAAACAAAATACGGACCAAGAGAAGGTCTGGTATCACCTGAGCACAGAACAGAAAAAAATGAATTTATAAGAACGGCTGAATTCTGCGGGATATGTCATAATGAAAAGAATCCATTTGGAATATGGGTAAAATCGACTCAACTGGAATGGAAAGAGGGTCCGTACTCAAAGCAGGGTGTACCCTGCCAGGAATGCCATATGCCGAGAGGGGAGGGCAGGAATGCTAAGATGGCTGATATTTTACCGGATATTGCAAATCATTTTTTCCATGGAGCACATGATCCGGGTAAAATTAAAGGCGCTGTTGAAATGAAAATTTACCCAATAGAGAATGAAATTGAAATAGGTTCACAGATCCAGTTAAAAGTCGTACTTCATAATGCAAAAGTCGGGCATAAGATACCGAGCGGTTCGGCAGAAGAGCGGCAGTTATGGCTTCATGTTACTGCTGTGGATGCCAAAGGGAAGGAATATCACATTAAGGTAGATAAAAAAGGTTTTGAAGGAGAAAAATATACTATTACATCGAACGAACCGGCATTTTTCGATATAGGTGAGATTATGAATATCCCAGATTTCAAGGGACTGCAGAGGGATGCACTTCCTGAAGGAGACAGGATCTTTAAGCTTCAGTACTTTGATCACCAGGGCCGCCCGACTATCTGCCAGTGGAATACAGGCTCACTCGGTACCGACTACAGGATAGGTCCCAGGGAAACTAAAACCGAGTCATATACATGGACACTTCCGGATAATATTGCAGAAGGAAATGTGACTATAAAAGCAGAACTCTTTTATAAAAGGCTTATTCAGTCTGTTGCAGACTTTCTGAAAGTCCCGGCAGACGAAACAGAAGTAATTCTTGTGAATTCGGCTTATAATTCCTTTGAAGTTTTTTATTAAGTTATAATTGGATATTGCTTCGTGTCTTAGTGTCTTAGTGGTAAAAAAATTAAATTTAAGGAGAATGATTATGAAAACTTACAAGATTATCGCAGTAATTTTATTTGTAGTTTTCTTAATTACCGATTCAGCATTTGCCAAAATACCGGCATTTGCCCGGAAATACGGGTATTCATGTAAAACCTGCCATAATCCTTTCCCGAGGCTTAAGGCGTATGGGAATGATTTTGCCGCAGCCGGATTCAAGGAAAAGGAGGAACCGCGGTCTGCTTATAAGGACTCAGGTGATGACAAGTTAACACTGATGAGAGACCTTCCGTTAAGTTTAAGAATGGATGTATATTTCCAGTACAATTCCGGTAGTGAAGTAAAAACCGACCTTAAAACGCCCTACATTTTGAAATTGCTGTCCGGCGGACACATTGCACCGAATATCGGTTATTATCTTTATTTCTTTTTCTCTGAAAGAGGTGAAGTTGCCGGAATCGAAGACGCTTTTCTCCATTTTAGCAACCTTTTTGGTACGGGGCTTGATGTTATTGCGGGACAGTTCCAGGTTTCGGACCCTCTTCTTAAACGGGAATTGAGACTGACTTATGAAGACTACATGCTCTATAAAATAAAACCGGGATTTTCCAATGCGAACCTTACGTATGACAGGGGACTGGTGTTCACCTATGGGCTTCCTTCACACACTGATCTTACATTCCAGATCCTGAATGGAAACGGAAAACCTGAAGCGGATGAAGAACATAACTTTGATACGGATTCTGAAAAAGCTTTTGCATTTAGAGTGTCACAGGAAGCAAAATTCTTCAGGGTGGGTGGATTTTATTATTATGCAAAAGAGACCCTTAACTCAAGAAAAAATACTGTAAAATGGTATGGACCCGATATAACCGTCGGAAATGATGTTTTCAATTTTGAATATCAATATCTTATCCGTAAAGATAACAATCCATGGTTTTTATCCAACCCTTTGAACAATGAGATCAAAAGCCAGGTTGCCGAATTCACTTACAAACCAAAAGGTGATGAGAGCGACTGGTACTCTGTACTGCTGTATAATAAGATCCAGAATGAATATGAATCTTTTACGGCAAATTATATTTATATGGTCAGGCGCAATGTGAAATTCCTTGTTGAATTTACCAGGGATATACAGTTTAAAAAGAACAGGTTAATTGTTGGTCTGATCTCGGGATTTTAAAATAGAACACGGATCACACGGATTAAGGGCAAAGAGCATGGAGCATGGAGTATGGGGGAGAAAGAAGAATGTATTTGTGTCATTCCCGACAATGTCCGCCTCAGGAGCGGTTGATTCTGGTAAAAATCTCTAACTTAAATATACCAGATCAGTACTGTCCGGTTTAAAAACAAAAAGATTATTTTTGTACATCATGACACTGGATTCCAGTCTTCGCTGGCATAACACAACATGAATAATAACAAGAACATATGAACTGTCATTCCAGCGAAGGCTGGAATCCAGTCCCTTATGATTTTGACAATTAGATTATTTTTTTTCAAAACCAATTAATATTTAAAATAATCTGATTTAAATTATCTTAAAACAAGAACTTACGTGTTGTACTGATCTAAATTTACCAGACAGTAATTATTATTCACATTTGAATATTTGAATTCAAAACCTGATTTTTGCAAAAACAGACGTTTTTATGTTGATATATAAATACAAACGGATTATATTTGAATATTACTTTACACCAAGAGCACTTTGAAATCCGGCAATTGGCTTGTTGAGGTGTTCTTTTCACAAAGTGATCACTTCGTGACACCTCAACGCTTTCTATTGCGAAGGTGAATAACACCTTCGCATGCAAATAATAAAACAGGTTATATTTTTATAAATTTATCATTTTTTAAAATCTAATTGCCGTACTTATTAAACTTTGAAGGCAGATAATCCTTAAACAAATCTCAAGGATATAAAAATGAAAACACTGAAAATGATGTTAACGTTTTGCGCTTTTGTTTTATTAATGACTGTAATTGTTCATGTGTTTAATAATGATAAATCAAAAGTTATCCCGGTTCCTTCAAAAGAGGCGGGTATTGGTCATGGAGAGAATCCGCGGGCACGGCTGGAATTTGATTTTTTAAGGCTGCGCGACCCCTCTACAAACAGGATACCGGATAATATCCGTAAAAAAGAGGCGGCTTTTTCCAAAGCGCTGCCGGTGAAGGAAAAAATAGCTGCCTTTGATCTGAAGGATCCCAGGGGATTATCTAAAGTACAAGTTTATAACTGGAGCAGGCGCGGACCAATAAATGTAGGCGGAAGAACACGGGCATTGGCAGTTGACGTTTCGAATGAAAGTATACTCCTTGCCGGCGGGACTTCCGGAGGATTATGGAGGTCAACAAACAGCGGAACTACCTGGATAAAAACTACGAATATATCCGACCTGCACAGTGTAACGTGTATAGCACAGGATACGCGGTCAGGTAAAACAGGTACATGGTATTACGGAACCGGCGAGTACCGGGGACAGTCTGCATCAGATAGGGGATCTGTTGCCTATTACAGCGGTGACGGAATATTTAAATCCACGGACGGAGGAAATACATGGACTCTCCTTTCATCAACATCAACGAGCACGCCGCATGTTTTTGATTCGGATTTTGACTATATATATAATCTTGCAATCGATGTCTCCAACCTTGCGGATGATGAAATTTACGCCGCCACTTACGGGGGAATACATAAAAGCACAGACGGTGGTACTTCATGGACACAGCCGCTCGGTGAGATTTATGACGGTACTGAACCGGTTTATTCAGATGTTGCGGTAACCTCTACCGGAGTTGTTTATGCCGCTTTAAGCAGCGGTAAAGATGAAGGAGTATGGCGTTCTGTTGATGGTGAAACGTGGACCAATTTAACTCCCTCCGAATGGCCTGACGTATATGACAGATTCGTTATAGGAATTGCACCCTCAAACGAAAATGTTGTTTATTTTCTGGGTGAAGCAGCAGGTGGTAACAGTATTAACGGCGGAAATTTATTTAAGTACACATACGTTACAGGGGACGGAACGTCAAAAGAAAATACGTGGGAAGACCTGAGCCTGAATCTGCCCGATTTTGACGGTGTAACCGGGACTTTCAGTTCGCAGAACTCTTATAACCTGCTTATTAAGGTTTATCCTGACAGTGAAAATGTGGTTTTTCTTGGTGATATAAATCTATTCCGTTCCGAAAACGGATTTGCATCGGATGATCAGATAACGAAGATCGGAGGTTATAGTGCAGAAAACACTTACTCATCCTATCCAAATCATCATCCCGACCTGCATTCTCTGGTTTTTCTCCCATCCGATCCGAATTCCGCAATTTCCGGCAGTGACGGCGGAGTACATAAAACGTCCGATATTACTGCAGATGATGTGGTGTGGACATCTTATAACAATGGATTTTACACAACACAGTTTTATACCGTTTCAATAGACCAGAGTTCAACAACTGACTTTGTAATTGGAGGCATGCAGGATAATGGAACATTTTGGTCTACTTCTGAAAATCTGTCGAGTGACTGGAAGGAATTACTAAGTGGAGATGGTGCTTATTGCGCTATCCCTGAAGGAACAGCCGGAGATTACAGGTTTTTTGTGTCATCACAGAATGGTGATATATATTACATGATATATGACCAGAATTATAACTTTACTGCCTGGTCTTATGTTACACCGGCTGAAGCAGGTGTATTTTTGTTCATTGCACCTTTTGTCATGGACCCGAATAATAATAATTCAATATTTCTTGCTGAGAAAGAAGGGATCTGGCGCAACAGCAACGTTTTTGAAATAACGGAAAATTATGATGCGGCAACAACAATAAACTGGACTCCATTTACAAATACATTTGTTACATATCAGGTTATATCTACGCTTGCAGTCTCAACAACACCTGCAGACCGGCTGTATTATGGAACTTCGGAAGGTAAACTGTACAGCATTGCAAATACGATATCCGCTTCCGACGTGCCTGTTGACATATGGTCGGATAAAGGTCTGCCCGCCGGTGCGTATGTCAGCTCTATCGCAGTTCATCCGGGCGATGCAGATAAATTAATGGTCACTTTTTCCAATTATGGAGTAAAAAGTGTATTTTACTCATCTGATGCCGGAGATACATGGACGGATGTATCGGGAAATCTCGAGGAAAATGCTGACGGTTCAGGGAATGGACCTTCCGTACGTTCGGCGGCTATACTGCCGACTGCGTCCGGAGATGTATATTTTGCCGGCACAAGCACAGGACTGTACTCCACAGCGAGTTTGAACGGCACATCTACAGTCTGGGTGCGTGAAGGCGAAGCCGAGATAGGAAATGTGGTTGTTGAAATGGTAAAGACCCGTCCTGACGGACTGGTGGCTGCTGCAACACACGGAACTGGTATTTTTACTACTACTATTGAAACCTCCGTTGATGATGATATTACAGGTTCACCGGATAATTTCCGGCTTAAACAGAATTATCCGAACCCGTTCAATATGGAAACGGTCATTGAATTTGACCTGCCGAAACCGGGAAATGTTAATATAATTATCTACAATGAACTCGGACAGCATGTCAGAACACTTGTTTACAATAAGCAGTATTCTGCCGGGACACATAAAGCAGTGTTCAACGGAAGGGATGACAGCGGAAACCTGCTTTCATCCGGCTTATATTTTTACAGGATAAAAACCGGGAATAATGTAAAAACGCATAAGATGGTATTGTTGAAATAAGGAAAATTTTCCGGTAGGTTTTGCAAGAGGATCGGTTATTTCATAAATT
>JBHPGK010000120.1:0-10805 GCA_042570605.1 Candidatus Zhuqueibacterota bacterium | reverse complement strand
ATTGCGGGTATAAAAAAGGGGATTTTCCTGTTACGGAAAAACTGGCATCCGAAATACTTTCTTTACCCATGTTCCCTTTTATTACTGATGATGAAACGTCTTATACAATTGAAACAATAAATAACCTGGTAAAATAGATAAATGAGGATTCTTCATTTCATATATGATGATCCTTGCAACAAGTGGTGTGCAGGAGGAGGGGCAATAAGAGCGTTTGAGATCAATAAAAGAATTGCAGAGGAAAACGAAATAAGAGTGTTTACGGGGAATTTCCCGGGCTCGGAAAACGATGAAAACGGGAATTTGAAAATAAAGCGGATCGGAATCTCAAAAAGCTATCTATTAAGCAGAATATCATATTCCATCCTGGCACCTTTTTATTTAAAGAGGTTTAAACCGGATATTATAGTAAACGATTTTTCAGTGTTTTCACCCCTGTTTTGTGAGATTTTCACAAAGAAAACTGTGATAAACAGTTTTTATCATTTTGTCGGTAAACACGCATTTAAAAAATACTCGGTTTTCGGGATTTTCCCTTATCTGGCTGAGAAGATATTGTTGAAGATTTCGAAAAATTTTATCACTATATCACCGAGTGTGACTGAAATACTTAAAGGGCGGTTAAAAAAGGAACGAAATATCAGGTGTATCTATACCGGCATATCTGATAGTATCTTTAATCAGGACAGTCCTGAAGGCACTTATATTGCATATCTTGGCAGGATCGATATATATATGAAAGGTATAGATGTTCTGCTGAATGCATTCAGTAAAATAGAGAGAAAGGACATTAAACTTAAAATAGCCGGGATCGGGAAGGAAAAGGATATCAAAACAATAAGCAGCATGATCGCTGATCTGAATATTGAAGAACGCGTGGAGTTCCTTGGGAGCTTGAATGAAGATGAGAAAAGGGATTTTATAACGAATTCGATGTTTTTTGTTATGCCTTCGAGGTTTGAAGGATGGGGGATAGTAGCGATCGAGGCGCAGGCATGCGGAAAAGCAGTTATTGGGACTGATATTCCCGGTTTAAAAGATGCAGTTAAAGATGGCGAGACAGGAATACTTGTTGAATCAGAAAACGTGTCTGCTCTAAAAGAGGCGATGGATATCCTGATTTCTGATGAAAATAAAAGAAAGGCTTTGGGAAAGAATGGGCTTCAATGGGCGAAAAACTTCAAATGGGATAATATAGCGTCCGATCAGCAGAAATTTTATACTGAAGTATTGAATGAAGCCTGTAAGATCAATTAAACAGGTATTCAGCATTCAGAGTTTGATAAAATAAAATTTGGAGTAGAACTTCAGAAGGAGAAAAGATGAAAATATTAATTACAGGAATTACGGGTTTTGCAGGGAGTCATCTGGCTGATTTTATTTTAAAAGAAAAACTTGGTGAGATCCATGCTGTCAAACGATGGAGAAGCCTGACAGAAAATATTGATCATATTATGGATAAAATAAATCTGTATGAATGTGACTTGCGTGATGCTTTTTCAGTGAGGGATTTGGTAGATAAAATCCGTCCCGACAGGATATTCCATCTTGCTGCACAGAGTTTCGTGCCGACCTCCTGGACTGCGCCTACAGAAAGTCTTACAACAAATATCCTCGGGCAGTTAAATATATTTGAAGCAGTCAGAAAAACCGGGATCGATCCGCTTATTCAAATTGCATGTTCCAGTGAAGAATATGGTATGGTATATTCTGATGAAGTGCCTATCAAGGAAACCAATCCTTTAAGACCTCTGAGTCCTTATGCGGTCAGCAAAGTAGGACAGGATATGCTCGGATACCAGTATTTCAAAAGTTACGGGATGAAAGTTGTCAGGACAAGAGGTTTTAATCATACCGGTCCGAGAAGAGCTCCTGTATTTGTTTGTTCGGATTTCGCCAAACAGATCGTTGATATTGAATTTAAGAAAAAAGAACCGGTCATTACCGTTGGCAATCTTGAAGCAAGAAGAGACTTTACTGATGTAAGAGATACTGTGGTAGGTTACTGGCTGGCACTGGAGAAAGCTGAGCCTGGTGAAGTATACAATATCTGCAGCGGAACGGATCATAAGATTAACGATGTTCTGGACAGTCTTCTGCAAATGACGGATATAGATATCGATGTGTGTCAGGATCCGGATAAGATGAGACCATCTGATGTACCTATTCTAAAGGGTGATAATTCTAAATTTGCACAGAAAACAGGCTGGAAATTAACAATACCTTTCGACAAAACACTTGAGGATCTCATGGATTACTGGAGAAGAAGAAATAATTCAGAGAGTATTGTAGTATGAAAATTCTGATAACCGGTGCTGAAGGATTCGTTGGGCCTCATTTGATCGACCTGCTGATATTAAAGGGTATAAATCCTTCAGATATTTACGGTACATTTTTTGAATCTGTCGGTGAGAGAGGACAGAAATATAATATTAACTGGTTTCAATGCGATCTGAAAAATGAGGAAATAATCGAAAAACTGGATGAAATAAAACCATCGCAGATATATCATTTGGCGGGACAGAGTTCTGTAGGATATTCTTATATAGCTCCCGAGGAAACAATTGTCAACAATATCAATAGTATTTTACCAATTCTGAAGTGGATGCGGGAGAACCGGGATTTAAAAACAAGAACGATTGTTGTTTCTTCTGCGGACATATACAAGGATACCGGTAAGATCCCAAGAGTTGAAAACTCGGAAATGGATGCATGGAATTTTTATTCTCTCAGTAAGATATGTGTAGACCATTTTTGCAGGCTGTATCATCAAAATTATGGTCTGGACATTATCTGTATAAGGGCTTTTAACCATTTGGGGCCCGGGCAGAGCACAAGGTTTGCGCTGCCGAGTTTTGCGCGTCAGATCGCTGAGCTTGAAAGATTAAAGAAAGACGGCGATATTTTAACCGGAAATTTGAATGTCTGGCGTGATTTTACCGATGTTAGAGATGTGGTCAGAGCCTATTATAGCCTTATGCAAAAAGGTGCGGCAGGGGATATTTACAATGTTTGCAGCGGTAAAGTGTATAACCTGAAGGATATGCTTGATATTTTGACCGGATTTGCAAATGTCAATATCAATATTGTGCAGAGTGAAGATAAAGTTAGAAGAACGGATATAGAATATATTGTCGGGGATTATTCGAAGCTGAATTCTTTGACAGAATGGAAACCCGAGATCGATATTAAAACCACTCTGAAAGATTTATTGGATTATTTTGGAGGTAAGAGTGTATAAAGATAAGAAGATTTCCTTAGTAATACCTGCTTATAATGAAGAGAAATTAATTAAACCCACGCTGGAAAACGTTCCTGAAGTAATTGATAAAATTTATGTCGTTGACGATGCAAGTACTGATAATATGCCTGAAGTTGTAAAAGAGTGTCAAAAAAACGACCCGAGAATTAATTTGATCAGTCATGAAAAGAATATGGGACCCGGACAGGGGATAATTACGGGATATAAAAAAAGCTCTGAAGACGGATATGATATTGCGGTAGTTGTAGGGGGCGATTTTCAGATGCCGCTTGATGAGGTCAAAACACTGCTGGATCCTGTTATCAGCGGAGATGCAGACTATACAAAAGGCAACAGGTTTATGATGGGAGGAAATGCATTTGAGGATATGCCTAAAATAAGACTTTTCGGAAATACCGTTATTTCAATGTTCACCAAGATCGCTTCGGGATATTATAAAATTTTTGATGTTGTAGACGGTTATACGGCTATAACAAAAAGAGCGATCGACCTGATTAACTGGGATAAAGCATGGAAGGGTTACGGGTATCCCATGGACTTTCTTGTCAGGCTGAATACTTATGGGCTGAAAGTGAAAGATGTACCCCGCAAGGCAATATATCTCCCCGGTGAAAGACAGTCCCAGATAAAGGGGATTAAATATGCATTGAAAGTCTCACCGATGCTGTTTAAAGGATTTTTCTACAGGCTGTTTGTTAAATACCTGATCAGAGATTTTAATCCTATTATCTTTTTCTATTTACTTGGTATAGCTTTGTTCCCGCTTGGGATACTATTCGGCGGTTACCTTGTCTATATTAAGTGTACAGGTGGGGGGATAAGTGGTGCCACTGCTGTCCTTGATGCTCTACTTATCATAACCGGTCTTCAGTTCCTGCTTTTTGCCATGTTATTTGATATGCAGGAAAGCAGTTAAAGGTGTAATTATGGCAAAAAAGAAGAAAGACAGTATAAAAAAAACTAAAGAAAATAAAGCCAAAATAGATATATGGCAAATATCATTTCTGGCTGTTTTTATTGTTATTTCAGTTTATTTACTTTATTATCTCTCTGATAAACCTTTTATGTCCTACAGCAAAGCCGCAAGGTATTTGTGGATAATATTTTTCCTTGGCGGAACAGGAATACTTCTCTATAATATTTTTAATCCTATAAAATTTTTAAAAAAAGAATATCTGGTAATATCACTTCTGGTCTTACTTTCATTTGGTCTGCTCTACAAGATCAATAATGCAATATTTTTAGGCGGAGACTCAGGTCATTATATTGTGCTTTCAAAATCTCTCGCTGAATTTAAAGGTATGGTGAACTTACATCTTCCGAATCCTTACCCTGAGACTTTATACGGATTCGGGCTTCCATTGCTGATGGCTCCTTTTTTACTGGTATTCGGATTAAATTTGATCGCTGCAAAGCTTGTAATTGTTTTGTGCGGGATTGGATTTGCTTATTTCACATACCTGGTTTTCAAAAAATATATCAGGGAGGAATTCGCTCTGCTCCTTGCCCTGGTCATTTCTTATAATTACTGGTTTTACCTGTTTTCTTCAGTGGTTATGACCGAAGTACCATTCGTTTTCTTTATGATGATGTCAATTTATTATATTGAAAAATACCTCGAAGATAATGTTAAACCATTTAGTAAATATCTATTTATAAGCTCAATTTTAGTATTTTTCTCATACATGATAAAACCTATTGGAATAGGCATCTTCGGTGCTGCTTTTATCTATATGCTTCTGTTTAAAAGGGACTGGAAAAAACTGGCATTCTTTTCAGGTATTTTTATTTTTGGAACATTACTCTGGAATATAAGAGGTTATATCCATACAGGACAGTTGGGTTATCTGGATTTTTTGATTGTTTCTGCAACAAGAGAGGGAGTAGTCGGTGCGAGAGAAAGCACAAGGGGATTCGGGCTATTAGGCAACCTGTTCATCAAACCATTCAAGATTGCATTTCAGGGACATAAAATATTCGGTGGGACTATTTTTGATAATATATTAGCTTATAACGGAGCATTTTTTACATTTGTTGTTCTATTGATCTATACAGGATTTATATATCATATTATCAAATTCAGAAGCCTTTTTGATTTATCCGTAATCATCATATTTTACGGTATTGCTGTATATTCGAATATATTAACTCCTTCAAGGTATTATTTCGCATTGATCCCGTTTATATATTTCTATTTGTATGTTGCTATTCAGTTCTTATTATCAAGACTGTTTTTACTTTTAAAAATAAAAGAGGCAAAAAAAATAATCTACTTTGGATCTGCCCTGATTTTTTCGGTTCTGTTTATGACTAATTTAGTTATAGTCAATAAAAGCATCCCCTCATTTCATACAGGCAGAGCGTACGATTATCCGACATTACAGGGTTATTATGAAGCCGGGCAGTGGATAAAAGAAAATGTTCCCAGGGATGCGATTCTTGCCTCAAGGCTGAATAAGGAGATGTATGTTTATACAGGTATAAAAAGTATAAACTCCAGGGTTTACCATTTATACGACCGGACCTGGACTGAAGATAAAGGGAAACAGATAATAGAAGATCTGAAAAAACTGATCATCCAAAGAGATGTGGATTATTATGTACTGGACAGCACAAGGGATGATTCAAGAATGACAAGAGAATCATTGGCAAAGAATCCGCAGGTTTTAAATGAAATATTTGAAATCGTATTTTATACACAGGATCAGTCCACTTATATATTAAAAGTGAAAGAAGACTGGAAGGAAAAGTACATTCAGGATTCTGAAAAAAATAATTAATTTATGAATAAATTAAAAATACTGCTTCTCACCTCATCTTATCCCCGCGAAAAAGGTTACACCCGAAATGGAGTAATGTACATTGCCGAGGAACTTGTCCGAAAAGGAATGGAAGTTGGTGTACTGGTAACTTCGCTTACAAAAGATTTTAAGGAATATACCAGGAACGGTGTCACGGTCTATGAACATCCTTATACACGGTTTTTTTCTCCCTCTCTGCATAAAACAATGGATCTGATGGTTGCGGTAAAATCGGGTTTTTTACCAAAAATTCAGCTTTTTGGTTATTTCAGGAATTCTGTAAAATATATTCGTAAAATAGGCAGGGATTATGATCTGATCCATGCTTTCTGGTTCGTCCCTTCAGGTTTTTTTCTGGCTGTTGCCAATAAGTTTTCAAGGAAACCTTCGCTTTTAACATCATTCGGTTCAGACCTGCATTCAATGCCCGGAAATTTTTTAGTTACCTGGATTTTGAGATTTGTGGGCAGAAACTTTAATTTCATAAGTGCGATCAGCAGGTATCTTGTAAATAAAGCACAGCTTCGCGGTATCGATCCGGATAAAATTCATGTAATACCTGCTTTATCCAGAATAAATGATTTTAACCTGCCGAGAGTAAGGGGTGATAAGATAATAATTGCTACTGCTGCGCGGCTTATCCCGCTGAAAAGAGTAAAAGACCTTATCACTGCTGCCAGCATTATTGAAAAAGAAGGGATTACTTCGGATTATGAAGTCTGGATAATTGGCGAGGGTCCGGAAATGGATAACCTGACCGGATTGACAAAAAGCTTAAATCTGGAAGATAGAGTGAAATTTCCGGGTTACCTTGACCTTAAAGAGTGGCCTGAGAAATTATCGGAAATTGACATATTTGTTCACTGCAGTGAACGGGAAGGGCTTTCAACTGTAAATATTGAAGCGATGGCTGCAGGATGTGTGGTCATTACAACAGATGGACACAGTAATGAAGAACTGATAGATGACGGTGTTGATGGCATAATCTATAAAAACAGCGATCCGGAAGACTTGAAGGATAAACTGGTCAAAGTTATAATGAACCCTCAGTTAAAAGAATCGATCTCAATAAAAGCCAGAGAAAAATCCAAAAGATACGATGTTGACGTGGTTGTGGATCAGTACTTAAAGTTATATGGTGAAATTTTAGAGAAAAAGAGTTCAGGATAAATGACCGATCAAAAAAAATATGAATACCAGCATGGATTCTCGGAGATGCATCCGGAAGCGATGTATGATGAAAAAATGCGCGAACAGAAAGCTAATAAAATGCTTGCAGTTCTTGGTGATTATTTCGAGGGCAAAACAGAAAATTTAAGGCTGCTCGATATAGGAACTTCCACCGGATTCATTTCAAATGTTTTAAGCAGGAAATTCGGCAGAGTTTTTGGAATAGATATTGATACCAAAGCTGTAAAACATGCAAAAAAAAGTTTTTCTTCAGACAGATTAAAATACTGTATTCAGGATTCAATGAATATTGCTTATCAAAGCAACACTTTTGATGCAGCAGTTTGTGCACAGGTTTATGAGCATGTACCGGATTCTGCACGTCTTTTGGAGGAAATTTACAGGGTGTTGAAACCTGGCGGAGTATGTTTTTTTGCTGCAGGCAACAGATTTGTTTTAATTGAGGGTCATTACCAACTCCCTTTACTGGCTGCAGTTCCCAAGTGGGTTGGACATATGTATTTGCGACTTGCCGGGAAAGGAAAATATTATTATGAAAATCATCTGTCACTCTGGGGATTGAAGAAGATCACATCGCGCTTTGAAATAGTTGATTATACGTTCAAGGTTATAAATGAACCGGAAAAATTTTATGCTGATGAACTGGTTAAAACCGGAACATCAAAACAGAAAATTGCCAAATTGATACTGAAATTTGCCTATTGGCTTTTCCCAACTTATATATGGATATTATATAAAAATGATTAATACGATTGGATATTTATGGAAAATCCATTCACAATTATTTCCGGAAGATTCAAAAAGATAATTCAATTATCTTATGTTTTACTTGTTGCGGCAGCTTTAATATACTTCTTTATAAAGGCGTATTCTGATCTTGAAGGCAAAACCTTTACAGTTGAATATATCAGGCTTGGTGCTTCTTTCCTTTTTTACGGCTGTTCTTTTATTCCAATGATCATCGGATGGTATGTAATAACTAAAAAAGCGGGGGTAGATCTGACCAAAAAGAAGACCTGGAGGTATTGGGTCTACTCGCAGATGGGTAAATATATCCCAGGTAAAATATGGATGGTTACCAGTCGGGCTTATATGTATAAAAAGGAGAATGTTCTTGTTAGAGATATTTCCTATCTTTTTATATTGGAAAATTTAATGGCTGTTACGTCCGCAGGTTTATTTGGGGTTATTTCACTGGTTCTTATAAAAAGCAGCGGCTCTGTTATCTGGCTTTTAACTGCACTGCTTATGATCGTTCTGGGTTTTGTATTTATAAAAACTGACATCATTCACTTTATATTGAGTAAATTATTAAAAATATTGAAAAAGGGTGAACTGAGAGAATTTAATATACCAAACAAAGACCTGCTGGGTATTTTTTTTATATATTTATTACAGTGGATGTTCATCATATCAGGGTTTTATCTCTTTGTAACAGCATTATCTCAAATTGGATTACACCAGTTCTTTTATACTTCTGCAGCGATAACACTTGCAGCTTCATTGGGTTTTATTGTTTTATTTGCGCCGGCGGGATTAGGTGTACGAGAGGGAATATTAGTATTGATATTAGGGCAGGTAGTGACAACATCCACCGCAATTGTGATTTCCGTTGCTTTCAGAATATTTGTCACTATTGTTGAACTTTTTGTATTGCTGTTAACGAAGGTATTCACGAGGGAAGTAGGTTCAAAGATATAATTTGCCTTAAAGAATTTAGAAAAATGAAGACAGAAAAAATCATAATTCTGACAACTTGTTATAAAGACGGGAGGATCCCTCCACCTATTATTAATGTGGTAAAGAGACTTTCTGATAAATATGATATTACTGTTTTTTATGAATACCAGAAACGGCTCAACCTGAAAAAAATATACAAGAGAAGAGGATTCCTGATCTGGCTGGACATGGTACTTTTTAAGGGGATTTTCAGGTTGTTCCCTTATATTAGACACATGATATTTGGTAAAGATGATTTAATCGAAATTGCTGAATCTAAATTCGGTCTGGAAGATATGTACAAAGAAAATAAGTTTAACAATCTTGCCGATTTCCGTTTGGTAAACAGTATTAACGATGATCCAGATGTTATAGGGGCAATCGAAAAAGATGTGCCTTCAATTATAATTAGTATTGGGGCTCCAATTTTGAGGAAACATTTTCTTGAAAGAATTTACATACTGGACGTATTAATTACGAATAATCATATTGGGATAACCCCTGATTATATGGGCAGTACCCCTTTTTACTGGGCGTTTTCAAGAAAAGATCATGAAAAAATTGGATTTACTATCCATAAGATCCATGAAAAAATTGATTACGGCGATTATCTTTACCAGGAACAAGTTGATGTATCGGAATGTAAAAATTTTACAGATGTTGATATTCTGCTATTAATGAAAGCTTCAACGATGCTGGCAGAAAAAATAAAATCCGGGGAGATATTTACTATTAAACCAACTCCGCTTCATGTAGAATATAAATCATTTCCGCCGGGAGGATTGTTTACTGTAATAAATGCTTTCATGAATTTTAAAAAATATAAATCAAGCAAAGTGACATGAAAAAATATCAAGGGAGGTGTGAATATGAAAATTGTCTTAATTGCAGGATTACAGGTTGGGCGGAGTGTGTATACTAAACTGAAGGAAATGAATTTTGCTATAGAAGGAGTATTTGTATTAGAAGACCATTTTTCAGAAAAGGTAGTTGGATTTGTAAAATATGATGATATTGTACCAACGGAAATATTATGTAAAGTGAAACACATAAACGATCATTTTGAGAATATTGTTAATATGAAGCCTGATCTTATAATCGTTGCAGGCTGGTCACAGATTATATCAAAAGAAATAGTAGATATCCCGCCCATGGGTACAATTGGATTTCATTATGCCAAATTACCTGAAAGGAGAGGAGGTTCTCCAATAGTCTGGGCTCTGATAGATGGATTAGAAGAAACAGAAGTCACTATGTTCTATTATGTTGAAAAAGTTGATGCTGGTGATATTATTGGAAGTTATAAAATACCTGTCTCTATGAAAGATGATCCAAAAAGTCTGCTAGAAAAATCAGAAGAAGCAGTTGTTTTTTTAGTGAAGAAATATATTCCCATGCTTGAAAAAGGAACTGCTCCTCGAATAAAACAGGATGATAGTATGGCAAGTTTTACGAAACGCAGAAGCGCTAAGGATGATATAATTAACTGGTCCAAATCTTCTGTTGAGATCTACAATTTTATACGAGCTTTGAAACCGCCTTATCCAGGAGCATATACAATCTGTGGTGATGGGAAAAAGATATATATATTAGATGCAAAATTGGAGGATTAAAATATGAATGTTCTTGTTATTGCAGCTGATCCTGATGATGAAGTTCTAGGGTGCGGGGGAACTATTGCAAAACATGTTTATAATGGTGATGATGTTTTTTGTATTTACCTGGGATATGGTATAGCGTCCCGGTATTCTGACAAAATGTTAAAATTAATAAAGGAAAACATTGAAAAAGCAACCAAAACATTAGGTTTTAAGGAATACAGATTTTGTGAA
>JBHPGK010000119.1:0-10829 GCA_042570605.1 Candidatus Zhuqueibacterota bacterium | reverse complement strand
GTTGATGCAGCAAATGCTCCGTAATTACCCTGTTGTGATATAAAACCGCCAATAGGTATGAGTTTTAGCCAGATCAATTCTAATATTACTCCTAATAATGCGCCGGTGTAAATATCACCCCATATAAATCCAAAAAAGGAACAAACTACCAGAGGCTGAGAAATCATACTCTGAAAAAAAGGGGTTGTGTCTAACGCCACAATCCCTCCGATAATAAATACTATTAATAATTCGTTAATCACAGATAGTTTACTTCTTGATTAAAATATTAAATACTATTTTGAGAAAATCTATTCGTTATTAATTAGATTTCTGTTATAAAAATATCTATTCATTTTCATAATTGATCAGGGATATTACTTCATTGCCTGACAATTTATCCCTGCCTTTCAGGAATCCCAATTCTAAAAGAAATAATATTTTATTTATTTCTCCCCCAGCCTCTTTAACAACGGATGCTGCCGCTGCTGCAGTACCTCCAGTTGCAAGCAGATCATCTACAATAACAATCTTTTCACCTTTTTCGACAGAATCAATATGCATTTCTATACTATCCGTACCATATTCCAAAGAGTATTCTTTCTCCAGTGTTTTATAGGGAAGTTTACCCGGTTTTCTGACCAGAATCAGACCTTTTTTAAATTTATAAGCCAGGGCAGCAGCAAATAAAAATCCCCGAGATTCAATCCCCAAAAATTTATCCACTTTTTCTGTATTAATATGTTTAGCCAGTTCTTCCACTGCTGTATTAAAAGCTTCGGCATCCTGTAGAAGTGTAGTAATATCTTTAAAACCAATTCCTTTTTTTGGAAAATCCGGTACATTTCTTATAAAGTCTCTTAAATCATTCAAGTTGTATCTCCGGTCTTTTAGAAACGTGCATCAAAATTCGAATATTTATTTTCAAACTCGAGCCAGTTGATTTTTAGATCTCTTACTGAACTCATCGGCGGTCCATGTTTCAATTCTTTTAGTAGATCTTCAATTAATCCTCTTTCTCCCTCAACCTCCACTTCAACATCACCATTATATAAATTCCTGACCCACCCATTTAATCCTAAAGAAGATGCCCTTCGGATAACAAAATACCTGTAACCGACTCCCTGTACCAGACCTTTAACAAGAATATGTGCTCCTGTTTTCATTTTTCACCTGAAAAATTCTGTCACTTTATTAACAGCATCTTCGGCATTTTCAGCAGGCGTTACATCAGGTATATCCCATGTATTTAGACCAATAATTTTCTTTTGGAGCTGGCATGCATAGGCAATTTCAGAAAGTGTACCATATTTTCCATCAATAGCAATTAAAGCATCAGAAGACCGGACAATCAAAATATTTCTTCCAATTCCCATACCGGTAACTACCGGAATATCAATATAAGGATTAGCATCTTCGGGATCATTCGATGGAATTATCCCGATTGTAAGTCCATTTTCTGATTTTGCTCCCTTTGCAGCTGCTTCCATAACACCGCCAAAACCTCCGCAAATCAGAGTAAAATTTCTTCTTGCTAATAATTTCCCTACCTGAAAAGCAAGGTTATATATCTCTTCCGAGCATTCCGAACCGCCTATTACACCTATAATCTTACGTCTATTATCTATCATGGAGTTAAACGATAAATCATTCTTGGAAAAGGGATTGCTTCTCTTAAGTGATCTATCCCGCAAATCCACGAGACCACTCTTTCAATTCCCATACCGAATCCGGAATGCGGAACTGTACCGTATTTTCTTAGATCCAGATACCATTCAAATGCTTCTCTGGGTAATTTATGTTCTTTTATTCTTTTTTCAAGTTCATCCAGGCTGTCTTCCCTTTGGCTGCCGCCGATAATTTCCCCGTAACCTTCAGGTGCAAGTAAATCACAAGCAAGCGCTAATTTTTCATTCTCCGGATCTCTTTTCATATAGAAAGCCTTTATCGCTGAAGGGTACCTGTGTACAAATACAGGCTTTTCAAATTGATCGGATAGAACTGTTTCGTCACCTCCACCAAAATCTCCGCCCCACTTATAATCAACTCCGTTTTTATTTAATATTTCTACAGCTTCGTCATAGCTGATTTTTGGAAATGGAGCAACCACCTTTTTGAGCTTTGAAGTATCTCTTTCTAAAGTTTCAAGGTCTTTTATCCTGTTTTTAAGAGATTGCTTCACAATATATTCAACCAGGTCTTCTCCAAGTTTCATGTTATCATCAAGATCATTAAAAGCCACTTCCGGTTCGATCATCCAGAATTCCGTAAGATGTCTTCTGGTTTTAGATTTTTCTGCTCTAAAGGTAGGGCCAAAGCAGTATACTTTACCAAGAGCCATTGCTCCGGCTTCAGCATAAAGCTGACCACTTTGTGTAAGATAAGCTTTTTGTCCAAAATAGTCAGTTTCAAAAAGAGTAGAAGTCCCTTCACATGCTGCAGGGGTAAAAATCGGAGTATCAATCAAAGTAAAACCATTGCTGTCAAAAAAGTCCCGGCAGGATTTAACAACTTCATGCCTGACCCTCATAATAGCAGCCTGCTTAGCAGACCTCAACCACAAGTGCCTGCGGTCAAGCAGAAATGCCGGTCCATGTTCTTTGGGAGTTATCGGGTAATCAACTGCAAGCTGTATCAATTCGATCTTACTTACAATCAACTCATAACCGCCAGGTGCCCTTTTATCCTCTCTTACAGATCCTTTTAAAATCAAAGAAGATTCCTGCGTGATATCTTCCGCATATTTAAAGGTTTGTTCATCTACATCATTTTTTGATACGATACACTGAATAATTCCTGAGCCATCTCTGACAAGAAGAAACCATATTTTACCGGAACCTCTTTTATTATAAAGCCACCCTTTTATTTCAACTTCTTTTTGATCAAACTTTGAAATTTCTTTAATATAAACTGTTTCCATTTTTAATCCTTTTTTATTATTCCCAATGCTCATGTTTCGGAGTTCGCGACATCAAATCGTTTAATCCTTCCATAGGATCTTTATCATTATATAAAATTTCATAAACTTGTTCAATAATCGGTGTTTCAACTTTTAATTTTTGTGCAAGATTATATGCAGATAAAGTAGTTTTAACACCTTCAGCAACCATATTCATACTCTCAAGTATATCACGAAGTTTCAAACCCTTTCCTATCTGCTCACCCACAAATCTGTTTCTGCTGAGTTTTGAATTACAGGTGACAACCAGATCCCCTATGCCGGCTAAACCCGAAAAAGTCAGGTCATCGGCACCCATTTTTTTTCCAAGTCTTTTGATTTCAGCTAATCCTCTTGTAAAAAGAGCAGCTTTTGTATTATCACCTAATCCTGCACCATCACTAATACCGGAAGCAATTGCTATTACATTTTTTAACGCACCACCGAGTTCCAGACCTATAACGTCATCACTTTGATAAACCCTAAACCGATTAGTAAAAAAAGCATCCTGAATAAATTTTGCGAAATCTTTCGAATATGAAGCGACAACTACAGCAGTAGGAACTTCCCGGGAAACTTCTTCTGCATGGCTGGGACCGGATAAAACACCAATTGAACTTTCCCCGACAAAAGGTAGAACGTCCAAAACTACCTGGCTCATTCGCAATAAAGTATTATTTTCAATGCCTTTTACCGCATTGACAAATCTGATTTTTTTAATACCGGTTTTCTTAATCTTTTCACAAACACTCCTTACAGTGTGAGACGGTGTAACAAATACAACAAAATCTTTTTCAATAATTGCTTCATCTATATGATTTGTAACTGCTAAACCATCAGGCAACTTCACTCCGGGAAGAAACTTTTCGTTTTTCCTGGTTTTACGGAGGTTTTCAGCTTGTGCAGCGTCATACTCCCATAAAACGGTTTTGTACCCTTTATTATACAATAAAATAGCCAGAGCTGTGCCCCAGCCACCTGCGCCAAGTATACCGATTTTCATTTATTTTTTTTCCAAAAACTTATTCTCTGTACCATTAAGAAGTCTCTTAATATTAGACATGTGTGTATAAAAGATCAATATCAGCATCAATACTGCTAAAACAAGTAAAGGATCTTTCACATTCTTATTAAATATATACTTTTGAGAAAATAATGCAATATTAAAAACAGTTACTCCCGCTAACGAGCCCAGTGAAACATAATTAAACAAAGCTGTAAGTGCAATAAATACAGTTAACGCTATAATAACTGGAATCGGAGCTAAAGCAATAGCCATTCCCGCAGCAGTTCCTACTCCCTTTCCTCCTTTAAAAGAAGCAAAGATTGTCCAGATATGCCCAAAAACTGCACTGACACCTGCAATGATCTGTACGTAAATGTAATCCATAGGAATTGTATCAATTTTTAACTTTACAATAAAAAAAGCGGCAACAAAACCCTTGCCTATATCGACAATATATACAATAAATCCTGCTTTAAAACCAAGAACTCTAACTGCATTTGTCGCACCCGCATTTCCACTTCCATAGTCACGTATATCAATACCTCTGGTAACTTTTCCTACAATTATGCTTGTTGGAATAGATCCTAAAAGATAAGATATTAAAGCTATTACAAATATCGAGATCATTGAAAACTCTCGTTTTCTTTATTTAATGGTTTTTGTGCAGATTTTGTTTCACGGAGCATTATAATATCTAAGTAAGACTACCTAATAATATATAGTCTTCTTTTAAATTTTCAAAATTTAATAAAATTTCATCGAGTTTGTTTTCAGATACGATCAATACTATCCCAATTCCGAGATTAAATACTCTCTTCATCTCATCATCCGGAATTGCCCCTTTATCTTGAATAAATTTAAAAACGGGAAGCCATTCCCAGCTGTTCCAATCAAAATTCAGACAAAGACCTGAATTTAATAACCTGGAAATATTTCCCTTAAGACCACCACCGGTAATATGTGCTATGCCGTGAAGATACTTCTTTTCAATCAAAGGATAAACGATATTCAAATAAGACCTGTGGACTTCAAGTAATTCATCGCAGAGTTTTTTCCCTAATTCAGGTATATACTCATCTACAGCATAGTTTTTCAGATCAAAAAATACTTTCCTTGCAAGGGAAAATCCGTTAGTATGAAGCCCGTTGGACGGTAATCCGATTAACTTATCACCTTTTTGAATTTTACTGCCGTCCAATATATTATTTCTATCAACAATACCAACAATACTTCCAACAAGATCATAATCCCCGGGCTTATAAAATCCGGGCATTTCTGCCATTTCACCGCCTATTAATGCACAGCTGTTTTCTTTACAGGCTGTTGCCATACCGGAAATGATCTCTACGATTACATTTGCTTTTAGATTTGTCGTTCCAATATAATCCAGAAAAAACAGAGGTTTTGCGCCACAACTCAATATATCATTGACACAATGGTTCACCAGGTCCTGTCCAACCGTATTATGAATTCCGCTCATTAAAGCAATTTTTATTTTTGTTCCAACACCGTCAACACTTGATACTAAAACCGGTTCCTCATACTTTTCAAGATCGGGTTTAAAAAATCCACCGAATTTCCCCAGTTCATTCAAAACATTTGGTCCAAATGTCGATTTTGCATGCATTTTAATCAGGTTAACGGCTTTTTCGGCTTCATCTATATTTACACCGGATGTTTTATATGTTACTAATTTTTCTTCACGTTTTTGTTTCAGATAATCATTCCTGATGTTTTCAAAATATTCGATATGTTTGTCAACTTTATAGTCAGGGTAAGTCCAGGGATTTGCATGAAATTTCCCGTCGGTGAAAGTCAAATGAATATCTCCGTAGATACCATCTCTGAGATAAAGTCTGTGAGAGTAGTTTTTTGTAGTTGCAAGGACCAGTTTTGATGCCGAAATATACCCGGGATCAATATTTACATTTCTATTCCGGTGCTTTAAATACCTGTCTTCAATATTATTAGTTTCAATTTTTATATCAGGAAGATCTTCAGGGTCAACCAGAGTTTTAAAAGCGAGAAAAAGTTTATTTAAATCTTTCCCCATCTCTTCTTCATAATAATCAGTAAAAGTAAATGGAAAAACGCCTCCATTTTCTTCAATACTACCAAATTTATTTTCAAGAATTTTGCAGATTTCTTGAATCTTTATAGAAGAATTAAAGGTAACAGCAGTAATTAGTTTGACTTTTTCTTTCTTTTTTATAATGCCCAAGGTTAAATCCTAATTATACATTTTATCAATTAAATCTTTGTTATTTTCCTCGATAACTTTTCTTTTTAATTTTAAAGATGGGGTCATTTCTCCATTTTCTATGGTGAACTCCCCGTTCAAAAGCGTAAAACGCTTGACTTTTTCAAAATTCGCAAGATCAATTGATAATGTTTCAATTTCGCTTTTGAACAGATCAGTTATTTCCTCATCTTTAACAATATCCTCAATACCTGAATAAGAAATATTATGTGAATTTGCATAATCTTTCAAAAATTCAAAATTAGGAACAATCAAGCCGGAAATGAATTTTCTCTCATCTCCAAATAATAATATCTGGCTGATATACTTACTGCCCAAAAGAAGCGATTCTATAGGCTGTGGAGCAACATTTTTTCCGTTATCTAATACAATGATATTTTTCTTTCTGTCGGTAATTGTTAAAAGTCCTTCATCATCAAAAAAACCAATATCTCCGGTATAGAACCACCCATCCTCATCTATACATTCTTTTGTGGCGATTTCATCTCTATAATAACCTTTCATTACATTATCGCCCCTGACCAGAATTTCACCATCCTCAGCTATTTTTACATTTACACCCGCAATCGGAAGTCCGACCGTACCTACCTTGCTTTTTTCAGGAGTGTTTGCAGCTATTACCGGTGCTGTTTCCGTTAATCCATATCCTTCATAAATCTTGAGATCAGCATTTTTGAAAAACTCATTAATTTCTGAAGCAAGTGCTGCTCCCCCGGAAATAAAAAACCTTATTCTACCACCAACGCGTTCCTTCAATTTACTGAACACAAGCTTATCCGCCAATTTAAATCTTGACTTCAGAAGTTTATTAACTTTTCCTTTATCTAAAGCCTTACTATGTTTATTGCCAACCTTGATACAATATGAGAAAATTTTTCTTTTTAAAAACGAGTCCTTTTCAACCTTATTAAGAACCTTTTCATGCATCTTTTCATATAGCCTGGGAACGCTAACCATAACTGTAGGTCTTACTTCAGGAAGATTATCCGAAACTTTTTCCGCTTTTTCAGCATAATAGATCGATGCACCAATATAAATCGGAAGAAAATGTCCTGCTGTTCTCTCGAATACATGACTTAACGGTAAAAAAGAGAGGAAAATATCTTTGTGATCAATCGGAAAAATTGTACTGCATACTTCAACATTTGAAACAAAATTCTGATGAGTCAGCATTGCTCCCTTGGGATGACCGGTTGTTCCTGAAGTATATATAAAGCTGGCAACATCATCAGAATTAATACTATTTATTCTTTCGCTAATAATATCCTTATTTTTTGGGTAATCTTCTTTTCCAATATCCAGTAATTTTTTGAAGCTCATAATTTCAGGAAAAGAAGGATCATCAAAATCAAAAAAAGTTATTATCCTTTTAAGGTTTTTAAGTTCACTTCTAATACCGAGAACTTTTTCTAATTGAATTTTTTTTCCTACAAAGACATATTCTGATTCCGAATGGAACAAAATATATTTAGCTTGTGCTGCAGGTAAAGTTGGAAAAATAGTAACTGTTATTCCACCGCAGGTCATAATTGAAAAATCAGAAACAGCCCAAGCTGAAAAGTTCTCGGAATAAATAGAAACTTTATCATCCTTCTGCAGGCCGAGTGAGATCAGGCCTGATGAGCAGTATTCAACTTTCCTTTTGAATTCATCATATGTAATGCCAATAAATTCACCTTCCTTTTTTTCATGCAGAGAAGGTTCATCCTTATAGCGATTACATACTTCAAAAAACATTTCTGGTAAAGACGTATACTTCATAGATAACCCCTCTAAATTTTAATATCATTATTATGAAATGTTAAAAATTTTAAGATAAAATGCAATTCAAAAGTAATGTGTTAAATCTAAAATTAAAAAAATAGAGTATTAGATAGATAAAAAAATACAACCTAATACTCTACTATAGGATTATATATAAATAAAATTCAAATGCAAAATATTTTACATTATATGTCGTAAATAATATCTTGTGTATCACCTTTCATGACTTCATAGTCAACATCTTCATCAACAAGGACACCTTCTGAGGCGGTAGCAATATTAACGTGTTTTACAAATACACTATTTGTTGAATTAATTGACATTCTTCTTAAAGTAAATGTTGTTTTACCGTTCGTACCGGTAAATTGCTCATGATCATATTCTGCAGACAATGAACTGGTAGGTGGGCCTGAGTTAAGAGGATCATTAACAATGTATTTTCTCTCAATTTTTAAAACAACTCTTGCATTATTTAACTGACTTCCATTTAATGTAACCTGTACACTAATTACAATAACATCCTCCTCTTCCTCAGTTCCTGAAGAACTCTTTTTACAAAAAGAAAATGCAACAGCTAAAGCCAGGAATAAAAGAAATAATTTTTTCATGTTTTTCCCCAATTTTTAATGGCTTCTCAAAGATCCTAATGTTCAAAGTATGAAATTAAAATAAAATAAAGCGATTGTCAAGACTTTTTTACATAAAAACATACACAGCGAGTATCGTTCATTGGGCAATAATCCAATAATTTTCACCGGCTATAAAAAATAAAAATTTTAGGATTTCTAATTATCTTAAATTTTTACTTTAAATAATCAAAAAAAACCAAAGTAGAGCATACAATTTTGACGATATATGTATATGGACATTTTTCTTGACATTAGAGTAAAAAAACTTTAAATTTTCAGGACGTATGGAGGAAGAATTCAAAGATTTTATATCATTTTTTGACAATAAGACTTCAGAAAATAATGATAATGACACATCGCCCTCTGAGGATGCTGGCGATACAGAGGGAATCGAACAGATAGATCCAAATGTCTCTGAAGTAATTGAAGAAAACGGCATTACATTAAAGATAAACAGGGAAGAGAACGCCATTAAAAGTATTGATGTAATTTGCCAATGTGGGAAAAAAGCCCGTATAGACATTGAATATGAAGAGTAATTAACCTTTCTATGAAACCAGACGAATTAAAAAAAGTTGGGATCGCAAAGGGCAAAGATGGGGTATATTTTCTCCCATTTGTCTCAGAAGGTGTCAAAATCGATTATGACACCCTTATGAAGACTGTATTAAGGGAAAAAGTAGTAAACGTCCCATGGGATGAGGTCAAGGAATACATTGATAAAGGTGTCGATAAACCGCTTAAGATCGGTGACGATCTAATCGAATTTGAACCGGAAAAAAGTCAATACATTCAAGTTTATATTTCAAGAGACGGTCTGGAAGCATATCTTGACATAAGTTTCCCTTCAGAAACCGATATAGATATCTCCTACGAAGACATCATTTTCAAAATATATGAGGCAGGTGTTCAGTACAACCTTGATTATGAAAAGATGAAGAAAATTGCCCGAAATAAGATATTCCTTGAAAGAGAAATAATTTCTGAGGGTAAACCGCCTAATATAGGCGAGGAAGCGCAAATTGTTATCGAAGTAGACACCGAGGTGAGCACCGAGCCTCTTCTTTTAGAAGACGGAAGTGTCGACTTCAGACAGATCAACCTGCTCAAAACAGTAGAAAAAGACCAGCTTCTCGCAGTAAAAATTGCTGCAACCAAAGGAGAGGACGGTATTACCGTTAGAGGAGATATAATTGACTCCACGGGTAAAGACAAATCGCTGCCAAGAGGAAAAAACACATACATATCAGATGACGGTCTTTCTCTATATGCCTCAGTTAGCGGCAGAATCATAAGAGAAAAAAACAGATTAAACGTAGAAAACATACTCGCAATACACGGTGACGTTGATTACTCGGTGGGAAATATTGAATTCACTGGAGATGTTGCAATATCCGGAGACGTTTTAAGCGGTTTTAAAGTTCAAACGCACGGCGATATTAGAGTAAAGGGTGTTGTTGAAGCTTCCGAAATCATCTCTTTAGAGGGAAGTATTTTCATTGGAAGAGGAATAGTCGGTCAGGAAAAAGCAAGAATTCTTGCTAAAAAGAATATAAGAGCTGATTTTATTAACGAAGCTTTTATTGAAGCAGGTAATGATGTGGAAGTTGGCGAATATATAATGAACAGCGTAGTCAATTCTGAAAATGATGTTAGAGCCGTTGATGGAAGAGGATCGATAATTGGTGGAAAAACTTATGCAGAAAAATCTATAGAGGCGAAGGTTATAGGTTCAACTAATAATATTAGGACCGAAATCAGGGTTGGAGGTAAAGTTGAAAAAGAACTTTACGAGAAAATGCTTATACTTGAAAGAGACGAAGATAACCTTAAAAAAGCCCAAAATACTATTCAAAAAGAAATAAAATTTATTGAAATTCTGAAGAAAAAACTCCCCAAATTCCTTTTTTTGGAAAATCCGGTACATTTCTTATAAAGTCTCTTAAATTAAAGGACTTGATCACAAAACTCAAAAAGGTTGATGAAAAATTAGATGAAGTTGTAAAGAAAAAAGAAGAGCTCGGTAAGGACATGACATCAAATGTCAAGGAAGAGAACAGAAGAATTATCGCTACTACAATTCACAGAGGGGTCCTGCTGGGAATTGATAACAGCCGGTTTTTAACTGAATATACCTATAAATACTGCAATATCTACTCAAAAGAAGGGGAAATGAAATTTAATTATAAAACCAGATTCTTATAAAATATTGGATTTTCAATATGGAAAAAATTTTAATAGTTGATGACGAAC
>JBHPGK010000118.1:0-11070 GCA_042570605.1 Candidatus Zhuqueibacterota bacterium | reverse complement strand
TTCTACCAGAGGCCACGCCAGAGGCGGGCAAGTAGATCAGCCTTCGGCTGAAATAATTAATAGTGAATAGTTTCTACCAGAGGCCACGCCAGAGGCGGGCAAGTAGATCAGCCTTCGGCTGAAATAATTAATAGTGAATAATTTCTACCAGAGGCCACGCCAGAGGCGGGCAAGTAGATCAGCCTTCGGCTGAAATAATTAATAGTGAATAGTTTCTACCAGAGGCCACGCCAGAGGCGGGCAAGTAGATCAGCCTTCGGCTGAAATAGTGAATAATTAATAGTGAAGGGAAGAAAGTGATTCAGGAAATATGGGTTGGGCTTTGCGGCTCTGCGAGAGACAAGAATAGTTTATAGTGAATAGTTGGAAAGAAGGAAAGGATGGATTCCCGATCGGAGCCGGGAATGACACGGTGCGGCTTTTGTGTGCTTGTTTTGGACTTGGCGGCTCTGCGAGAGATAAGGGCGGTTGGGGGGTGTTCATATTATTTGCATAAATAGGGAAAAGTTTTTACATTAAACGGGGAGGCAATTTCTACCAGAGGTAGATCAGCCTCCGGCTGAAATAGTTTCCGCCAGAGGCGGATCAGCCTATGGCTGAAATAGTTAATAATTAATAGTTTAAAATTTACTTAGTGGCTTCGTGACTTAGTGGTAAGAAATTTGTAGGATTGGGAAGGAATATGGAAAGAGAGTATAAAGATAGATTATACAGTATTGGGAAAGAGTTGACGGTTGAGGCGGGGAAGTTTATCAGGGAGAGTTATGAGGGGAAGATAGAGGTAAAATTCAAGGGAAGGATAGATATTGTAACCGATATTGATAAAAAAGCGGAAAGTATAATTGTTAACGGCATAAAGGAAAATTTCCCGGATCATAACATTATTACCGAAGAGACGGATTTTGAGCAGGGAGACAGTGACACAAGATGGATAATCGATCCTTTAGACGGGACGACCAATTTTTCGCACGGGTTCCCGTTCTTCTGTGTTTCTGTGGGGATCGAGTATAAGAATGAAGTGATAATCGGGTTTGTTTATGATCCGCTGAGGGAAGAGATGTTTGAAGCAAAGAAAGGGGAGTCTGCACTGCTTAACGGCAAACGCATAAAACCATCGTCTATAGACAACCTCGAGCATTCGCTGCTTGCGACCGGGTTCCCTTATGATATAAAGGAAAGTGAAAACAATAATGTCGATTATTTTAATCATATGATATTTAAAGCCCAGGCGGTAAGACGGGCAGGGTCGGCGGCGCTGGACCTGTGTTATATCGCTTGCGGCAGGCTTGACGGGTACTGGGAAATAAAACTGAGCCCGTGGGATACCGCCGCTGCAGGGTTGATCGTGAAGGAGGCAGGCGGAAGGATCACGGATTTTGACGGCAGACAGGCGTCGATACTGCATAAGCAGATCGCTGCGACCAATGGTGTGATTCATGAGGAAATGTTAAGAGAGTTAGGAGTTAAGAGTTAGGAGTTAGGAGTTTCTGCCAGAGGCAGATCCCGCCAGAGGCGGGAAAGAATTAATAGTTGAAAAAAAAGAAAAGGCTGAGATGGTTTTGGTCTTTGTGGTAGGAGATTCCCGATCTAGTCGGGAATGACAGTTTGGGGCGCGTCAATGTTTCAGCCCCGTTTGCGGGGCTTTAAGCAATCAGCGAGGACATTTATGTCGTAGGTATTTATGCCCTCGCACGTAGAATGACACTTAATAATGAATAATGAATAATTTCTACCGGAGGTAGATCAGCCTTCGGCTGAAATAATTAAGAATTTCTACCGGAGGTAGATCAGCCTTCGGCTGAAATAGTTGGGAATTTCTACCGGAGGTAGATCAGCCTTCGGCTGAAATAGTTGGGAGTTTCTGCCAGAGGTGGATCTGCTTTGGCGGAACAGTAAAAAAAAGGAAAGAACTCTGTGTCTCTGCGGTGAGATTGGTTTATTTGTGAACTTTTTTGCTAAAAAAACGTATTGATTAATCGGGAGAGAAGGATTTAAGAGTTAGGAGTTAAGAGTTAGGAGTTAAGAGTTAGGAGTTAAGAGTTAGGAGTTAAGAGTTAAGAGTTAGGAATTTCTGCCTGAGGCCCTCCAGAGGCGGGCAAGCAGATCCCGCTAAGGCGGGAAAGAATTAATAGTTAACACAAAAAAGACAAGAGGGTGGGAAGGGCTTCGTGACTTAGTGTCTTGGTGGTAAAACAGCAGACAGCGAAACAGCGTACAGCCTGTTAGCGACAAGAAGGAAATGAGACGCACTGCCCACCGCCTATGGCGGGACTTACAGCGTACGTCTCTACAGTAAAGGAAGAAAAACTTTGCGGGCTTGTTTTTTTCTTCGCGTCTTTGCGAGAAGTTATTAAGACGCAATGACAGAATAGGAGCAGGTATTTTATTATGGGATCATTAATTACATTATTGATAACTCTGGTTTTTATCTATGTTGCTTTTAAGGTCGGGGAGTTCGTTCTTAAAACACTTACCGGAATAGCTGTAATACTCCTGTTTTTATACCTTGTATGGGTAATTTGCTGATGAACAGAATCTTTGCAGTTACGAAATACGAAAGCCTGATGCTTCTGCGTACATGGAAGTTCTGGATACTTGCCATACTTGGAATGTCTATGCCTATTATGATGGTGGTTGTGCTTACTCTGGTGACTTATTTCGGTGAAGCTGATGTAGGCGTGTTCCTGGTAAAGGGATTCACTCCGTATATCCTGTTCTATTTTTACACGTATGTTGTCGGGCTGGTTATCGTGTTCCTGTGCAGTGATTTTTTTGCGCGCGATAAAAGGGCAAAAGTTGAAGAGGTTATCAATTCGAGGTCAATTTCAAATACCGAGTATATTCTTGGAAAATATCTTGGTGTTGTGATACCGCTTAGCATTTTAAGCCTGATAGTGATCATTCTTTCTACCATATTTACCACAATTTTCATGAAGAACTTCACCCTGATCGAGTATTTTAAATTTTTTCTGATCATGAACCTGCCGACAATGATCTATCTGACTGCATTGATCATATTTATATCCTCGTTCCTCAGGAATCCGGGAATTGTATTCATACTGATCGCCGGGTATATTACGCTTGTTATCATTGCAGTATCGAAGAATATGTTCAATAATAATGAAATGTTCCAGCTTCTTGATTTCGGCTGTTTTTTTCTGCCTGTTTTCCCGTCCGATATAATCGGTGTCCCTTATATTACAAAACTGCTGGCTCAAAGGTTCTTTTTTGTCTTTTCAGGCATATTCTTCCTGTCTCTTGCTGTGCCTTTTTATAAAAGGCTCAAACAGTCAAAATGGGAAATAATCTCCGCTGTCGGAGTTGGAATTATTTTCCTGGTACTCAGCGCCGGTGTGGTGAAAATATATCTGGATGAGGAACTCCACAGAAGAAATATCCTGGCAGAAGAGCTGAAAGCAGTCGAAAATTTTTCTGAGGTCAAGAACTTTGAGGCGGTTAACTACGATATCGATATAAAATTTACCAACTGGAACAAAAGGATCACATCTGAAGCGGTTCTAAAAATAAAAAGGACAGATCAAACTGAAAACAGGCTGGTTTTTTCGCTTAATCCGGATCTGCATATCGATGAGGTGCAGATCGATAATAAAAAGGTGGATTTTTTAAGGACCGGTTCGGCGGCTGTAATAGATGTTGAAGGTGAAGAGAAAGAATATTATACCCTGAACGTTAAATATTCGGGAAAGATAAATAAATACTTTGCGTTTATCGATAAGGATAAAAAAGACAGCGGAATAATCGATAAGAATGACGGCCCTATCATCAGGGGCAACATTTATGATTATACAGGTAAAAAGGCAGTTTACCTGTTCAAGAACAGCGGCTGGTACCCGGTTCTGGGAGTATTGAAACATAACGACAGCGATTTTTATACGGTCAATTTAAAGGTCTCGTTAAACAATGACCTGTTTCCGGTCTCGGTCGGAGAAATGGTCTCGCAGGAGGAAGAAGATGGATTTAAGACCTACAGCTATGTTTCGGATAAAAAGGTAAAATCAATTCCGCTTATGATATCAAAATTCGACAAGATATCAGGTAAATTCGGCGACCTTAATATCAATTTTTTTCATCATCCGTCTCATAATGAGAACATAAAGTTCCTGGCGCCCGTCGACAGTGTTATCACCGAAGTGATCAATATGTATTTTGAGACCGTTGAGGATGTTTTAGCTTTAAAATATCCCTACGAGACACTGAATTTTGTCGAGATCCCTTTACAGTTCCAGTGGTACCCTGAGAACGGCAAATATGTAAATGAAATGAACCATCCGTATATTTCCCTTTTACGGGAGGAGTTTGTTTTAAAGCCGATCAAAGAGAGGTTTAACAGGTTAAAAAGAAGGAACCAAAGAAATAGAATAGAAGAATCTGTTGAAGCCATGAAAAAGCGGGCATTCATCGAAGTGATCAATAGTAACCTGATAAGCACAGACTACTGGGATGAGGAGAAATACCAGAATCCCCTGTACAGTTTCTGGCAGAACTGGTTTGAGATAAGCGGGGACGGACAACCTGCAATTGAGTTTTATTTTATTGATTTTTTAACGACCTGGCTGTCTGAAAAATTGACGGAAAGATTTTTTCCGGATAGGGACCAATATACAAGGGAATACGGTACTTACAGCGACTGGTATTTTGAATGGAGGCTCGATATTGAGAGCGATTCTCTGTTCACACTGCTTGAAAATACGTCCCTGACATCCGCTAATGAAAACCTTGAACCAAACAAAGCTCATGCCCTGTATCTGTATAAAAATATCAGAGTAATGTATATACTGAAAGAGATAATCGGAGAGGAGAACTTCAGGGAAATATTGAAGCGATCAATTGAAAGGTATAAATTTGAAGAGTTTGACCTGAATAAGCTGAAACTGATCGCCGAGGAGGTATACGGCGAGAGCCTGAACGGATTTTTCAGCAGCTACATTGAAGGGACGGCTTTTCCGGGATTTTCGCTGCTCTCTTATGAATCATATAAGATAAAAGGCGGCAAAAAGGGAGTGATCTACCAGACAAAGGCAAAAATAAAGAATAATGAGAATACTGACGGGTTCGTTAATTTTATTGTGCGCTTCGGCGGTGGGGATAAGTCAAGATTTATAAAAATTCCCGCCGGGAAAATCGTTGAGATCGGTGTAGTGACCAATACTGAGCCAAAAAGGATACGATGTGACCTGACTTATGCCAAGAACAGGGACGATTTTGATATCAGCCTTTCCCTTGAAGAAGAAGTTAGAAAGGAAGATCCCTGGGAAGGGGTGAAAATACTTGACAAATTTGAACTGGGGCAGGTCGAGTATATTATCGATGATCTTAACGATAATTTTATTGTCTCGAAGGAACTGAAAAGCAAATACCTGCGCCCGAAAGGAAGTGAAGGGGGATGGAAGATATATTATGATGACGATGCTTACGGGGATTATGTCAGGACTTATTACAGAAAAGAAGCAAAAGATACTGCTGATGATGCAGTCTGGGAATTTAATGTTCCGAGTTCAGGAAATTATGAAATTTTGACCTATATGCCTAAAGGGAATTTCTGGAAAGCAAGATGGATGACAAGAAGGGCATCAAACAAATTCTTCTATAATATTCAAAACGGAACGTTCTCCGAAGAGATCGACCTTGATTTCAGGTTGTCCGAAGACGGGTGGAACAGTCTTGGGGTATATTATTTAAAAGAGGATGAAAATCTAAAGGTCGTCCTTAAAGATAAAGGCAACGGCAGGCTATATGCCGATGCAGTGAAACTTGTGCTTCAGTAGTAGAGAATGATTTACCAGCCTTTTTTAATTAATAGTTAATAGTTAATAGTTGGAAAGAAGGAAAGGATGGGAAGGGCTTAGTGACTTGGTGGCTTTGTGGTTAAAAAGCAGACAGCGAAATAGCGTACAGCCTGTTAGCAATAAGAAAGAAATGAGACGCATTGCCATGAGTCTCATCCGCCTGAGGCGGATCCGCCTCAGGCGGAACATTAAACAAAAAAAACCTTTGCGGGCTTTTCTTCCCTTGGCGTCTTGGCGAGAAAAAACCTCTGCGTCTCTGTGTCTCTGCGGTTAAACAGCGGTCAGCGAAACAGCGGACAGCCAGACAGCGAAATAGCATACAGCGGACAGCAAAAATATTGGAGACGCACTGCTCCCGCCGTTGGCGGGACACGCGAGCCGGGAATGACATGGGGGAAACAATTAATAATTAATAATTAATAATTAAGAATTAAGAATTTCCGCCATAAGCGGAGCGTCTTTACATTAAAGAATTATCGAACATTGTGAAAAAACATATTTCTTTTTTCTTTTTTTTCTATTAATATGGAAAATCATAGTTTTTAAATTTAAGACCGGGAGAAAAAATGGACCCTCGAAACAGAGAACTTGCAAAAGTACTGGTAAATTATTCAACAAAAATACAAAAAGGTGAAAAGGTTTTGATCGAGTGTGTGGGATTTAAGCCTGCTGAGCTGGTGGAAGAGATCGTTAAGGAGGTCTTCAATGCCGGAGGTATACCTTTTTATAATATTATGGATGAAAAGGTGAACAGGGTGCTTCTTGAGAATGGAACAGTAGACATGTGGAAAACGTACTGCAAGGTTGAGCTTGAACGGATGAAATCCATGGATGCATATATTGCTGTCAGGGGACAGGAGAATGTCTTCCAGAATGCTGGAATATCCTCGGAAAAAATGAGAATTTACAGGAAATATTATGTTCAGCCGGTGCATATCGAGGAGAGGGTTGAGAAGAAAAAGTGGGTGGTACTGAGGTACCCCGGTCCTTCATTTGCCCAGTCGGCACAAATGCCGGACAATGAATTTGAAGATTTCTATTTTAAGGTCTGCACACTGGATTACAGCAGGCTTTCTAAAGCTATGGATTCACTGGAAAAATTACTAACTGGAACAAAAGAGATCAGGCTTACCGGTGAAGGAACGGATATTACCATCTGTGTTGAAGGGATGAGATGGGTAAAATGTGACGGTGAGAAAAATATCCCCGATGGAGAAATATACAGCGCACCTGTTAAAAATAAAGTTAACGGGAAGATAACTTATAACACAAAGGCTCTGTTTGAAGGTAAAGTCTACCAGGGGATATGGTTTGAAGTTAAAGACGGAAAAATTATAAATGAAGGGTGTGAAACCGGTGATAATACGGCTCTGAAGAAGGCACTTGATATAGATGAAGGGGCGAGGTATTTTGGCGAATTTGCATTTGGAGTGAACCCGTATATAAGAAAAGAAATACTCGATACGCTGTTTGACGAGAAAATATACGGGAGCAATCATCTGACTCCCGGAAATGCGTACCAGGATGCTTTTAACGGCAATAAGAGCGCGCTCCACTGGGACCTTGTGGCTATCGGTCTTGATGTTTATGCAGACGGGAAGTTGATCAGGAAAGGGACGGAATTTGTTATCGATGAACTGAAAGCACTGGATGCAGGGAATTTTTAGGGGAAGTTAATAGTTAATAGTTAATAGTTAATAATTAATAGTTAATAATTAATAGTTAATAGTTAATAGTTAAGAATTAGGAATTAAGAGTTTCTGCCAGAGGCAGATCCGCCTTTGGCGGAAGGAATTAAGAGTTAAGAATGAAGAAAGAGAAAGAGGAGAGGCGGATCAGCCATAGGGTGAAAGAATTAAAGAAAAAAACTTAGCGGGCTTGTTTTTTTCTTCGCGTCTTTGCGAGAGGGAATTAGATGCAGCCACCCCCGAGGACTCGGGGGGACGCTTCGCTCATGCTGCGTCTCTACATTAAAACAGTTTGAAATCAAACCGGGCAGTAAACTATTTTGAATATAAACATTTGAAAATATGTATTATTGTTGGTAAATATATTCATAATCTAAAAATCACGTATCATTCAACACGTATCATTTCTGCAGGAGGAAAAATGAAAATAAAGAATGCTGCTTTATATTCAGTAATTATCTTATGTGTTATTATGTCTTCCGGAACAGATTCGTTTGCGCAAAGACCCGAAGCACCAAAGACGATTCTCCCGGAAACATTGCTGGATGAATTTATCAATGAGCTTTCCGGAACACTGCCTTTTAATCATATTACGGAACTGGGAGCATATACCAGAGACCGTCTTAAGGATGAATATGAAGGTACCTACTGGGAATCGGAATATATGTCAAAAATGGCGCGTCTTTATGGATACAGCGATGTCAATATAGAACGTCTGGGGGATAACCGTCAGCAATGGGACGCAGAGATCGGCGAACTCTGGATAGTGGAGCCTGAGAAAAGACTGCTTATTTCACATAAAGATGAACCTGTATGTCTTGCAAGAGGGAGTAAGGATGCAGATGTTACGGCTGAGCTTGTATTTGCCGGAGACGGAGGCAGGGAAAGCGATTATACCAACCTCGATGTAAAAGGAAAAATTGTAATAGGAACAGGCCGTCTGGGGAGTATTTTCAGGCAGGCTGTTACAAGGCTCGGTGCCCTGGGTGTTGTAGGTTTTAATTCTTTAAATCCGATAGATATGCCCGACCAGATCGCATGGTCAAGTATCGGCGGCAGAGGGAGGAGGGATCCTCAAGCTGAAGAAGTGCCATCTTTCGGTTTTAATTTAACTCAGAGAATTGGTCTTGAATTGACAAAAAGACTGTTAGCAGGAGAAAAGATCAAGGTCAGGGCAAAAGTGAAGACCACTACATACATGACAGATAATGAAATTACGACTGCTGTAATACCGGGTAAAACCGATGAGGAAGTAGTCTATGTTGCACATCTATTTGAGGGTGTAACAAAACAGGGAGCGATAGATGATTTCAGCGGCTGTGCAGTAAACCTTGAAGTTGGAAGGGCATTTATCAGCCTGATCAAGTCCGGGATACTTCCTCAGCCGGAACGTACCATCCGGTTTTTATGGGTACCTGAGATAAGCGGATCACGCCAGTACCTGATAGAACACCCTGATGAGACAAAAAAGATGATCGCGGCGATCAATCTCGACATGGTAGGCGAAGACCAGAAACTCGGCAAAAACTGCATGGTTCTTCATCTTACCCCCTATTCTTATTCTGGATTTTTGAACGATATCTGCCAGGAATTTTATGAATATACAGGAATTACCAACAGGGAAAGAATCAGCGAAAGACGGTATTTAAAACCGATCTTTGATATTCACGGGAGCCGTGATCCTTTCAGGTACAGGATAGACCCGTATTTCGGCTCATCCGACCATATTGTATTTCTGTCCCCGCAGTTTGGAATACCGTCGGTGATGTTCATAAACTGGCCTGATCCTGTTTATCATACGAATATGGACAGGAATTATATGGCTGACCCGACACAGTTAAAAAGGGTGGCATTTATTACAGCAGCGGCAGGTTATACAATTGCAAATGCGAAACCGGAAGATGTACTGAAAATCGGTACCATGATGCTTGGAAAAAGTAAACAGAGAATTGCAGATGATGTGGTAAAATTTACCAGGATGATGTTTGAAAGCAGTAGTGATAAAGTCCACGAATTTCACAAAGAAGCAAATATCGGAATAGAAGAAGCTTATAAAAGGGAAGTAAAAAGCATACGCACATTGGGGATTTTCGCAAAAACAGATAAGAACGCAAATAATGTAATTAATGAACTGGCTGCGTCGATCGAAACCGGTTTAAAGGGTAACCTTGAACTTGTGGAAAAATATTATAAGACCCTGTGTAAAAATTTTGGAGTTAAAACACAAAAAATAAGTCTGACCAAAGCTGAAAAAGATGCTTCAAAACTGGTCCCAGTTTATACTCCGGAAGGTTCCGGCGGCGGATCGATGTTCAGGAGAGGCGGCAGGATCAGAGGTTTTGCAGGAAACGAGCTTCTGAACTATGCAGACGGTAAAATGAATATGCTCGAGATCAGAAATGCGGTCAGTGCCCAGTTTACACCTTTGAAAATTGAGGATGTTGTTGCACATTACAAAAATCTGGAAGAACAGGGGACGATAAAAATTAATAAAAAGTAAGAAAACAGGAGGAATGATGTATTCCAAACGTGTTTTAGCTGCAATATTAATATTATCCATATTACTGACGGTAAATATACAGGATATATATTCACAGGGAAGACCTTCGGGGCCGAAGACAATACTGCCGGAAAAATTAGTAAATGATCTGATAAATGAACTATCAGGTTCTCTTGCATTAAATCACATTATTGAACTTGGTGCGTATAACAGGGACAGGCTGAAATCTGAGTATGAAGGTACTTACTGGGAATCTGAGTATACTGAAAAAATGGCAAAATTTTACGGTTTATCAGATGTCCATATAGAAAAGCTTGAAGGATTAAAAATATTTGGTGCAAAGCAGTGGGATGCAGAAGTTGGAGAACTCTGGCTTGTTGGACCTGATGGGGAGAAACTGATAATTTCACACCGTGACGAACCTGCATGTCTTGCCGGGGGCAGTAAAACAGCAGATGTGACTGCCGACCTTGTATTTGCAGGTGACGGCACCAAGCAAAAGGATTATGAAAATATTGACGTAACGGGAAAGATCGTACTTGCCACCGGGGCAGGAGGAAGCTGGGGCGGTTCAATGGCGCAGACCTACAGATGGGCAGTCAGGGAAAAAGGTGCACTTGGAGTTATCTGTTTTAAGAACCTCAAACCTTTTGAAAATCCCGACCAGATACCCTGGGCGGGCATTTCCGGTTTTGGGGGAACCGAAGTAAAAGAAGGCACTTTCGGATTTAATCTGCCGCATAAGATAGGGTATAAATTAATGGAGAGGCTGCTTAAAGGTGATAAGATCAAAGTCAGGGCGAACGTAAAGACAGCCTCATATGAAACTGATGAAGAAATACCCACCGCTGTAATACCGGGCAAATCAAAGGAAGAAGTGGTTTATACGGCACATCTTTTTGAAGGTGTAACCAAACAGGGCGCCATAGATGATTTCAGCGGCTGTGCTGTGCTGCTGGATGTAGGAAGAACTCTGGTTAAAATGATCGCTGAAGGGAAACTCCCTCAGCCCGAAACAGAGAACTTGGTGCGTATAACAGGGACAGGCTGAAATCTGAGTATGAAGGTACTTACT
>JBHPGK010000117.1:0-11073 GCA_042570605.1 Candidatus Zhuqueibacterota bacterium | reverse complement strand
AATCGGAATACGACTAAGATATGGGCGCCATAATCCAATTTTCCGACAGACTCCAGTGGCTACGTCCCTACAAAAAAATCTTCGTGTCTTCGTGTCTTTGTGGTGATAATTATATGAACTGTACTGTCCCTGCAATATATTACTCAGCGTCTCAGCGCCTCTGCGGTTTTTCTTCTCAGCTTTTATAAAAATGTTTAAGTATTAATTGGAACACTTAAACATGTCATTGTGTTCTTATAGGAAACCACCACATTTTTAAACAGACATGCAGGAGATATTTATGCCGGAAAAGTTTAGAAATATTATAAGGGTCATTGACCCTCAGCCCGTTCTTGAGGGAGCGGGAGTTAGATTAAAAAGAAGTATTGCAACACATGAGCTGAATTATCTCGATCCCTTCCTGCTGTTCGATGATTTCAGTTCGGATAATCCTGCCGACTATACTGCCGGGTTTCCGATGCACCCTCACCGCGGGATCGAAACGGTAACGTATATACTTGCCGGTGTAGTTACGCATAAGGACAGCCTGGGTAACTCGGGTGATATAAAGGGTGGTGACGTCCAGTGGATGACCTCCGGCAGCGGTATTATGCACGAAGAAATGCCGAAACCGGAAAACGGGAAAATGGCGGGTTTCCAGTTATGGGTCAACCTCCCTGCAAAGCTAAAAATGTCCCAGCCGAGGTACCAGGATATTGCTTCAGGGGACATCCCCGTAATCAAAACCGATAACGGCGTAAAGGTGAGAGTAATTTCCGGGCAGTTTGACGGGGTGTCAGGTCCCGTTACAGAAATTACCATAAATCCTGCCTACCTTGATGTTGATGTCCCGCCGGATAGAACTTTTTTATATCCGGTAGAAGAAAACCATTCTGTTTTCGCCTATGTTTTCGAAGGTGAAGGTAGGTTCGGTATTACAGAAGAAGAAAAAGGAAAATTAATCAAGGCAAAAAAACTGCTCATTTTTGGAAAAGGAGACAGGGTAAAGATCCGGACGGAAGATAATTCTGTTAGATTCCTTTTGGTTTCGGGAAAACCTATCAATGAACCGATTGCCCGGTACGGACCATTTGTAATGAATACATCCGAAGAGATCCAACAGGCACTGGCAGACCTGCAGAACGGGACTTTTATAAAATAGATTTGTTATTTGTGGTAGGAGATTCCCGTTTTCACCACGCCATGGCGGAACACTGCGGGAATGACAACACGTAACGTGTCATTCTGATCAAGAGGATTCTGGAGAAAGATTTCCTGTTTCCTGTGTCATTCCCGCGAAAGTGTGTGTGGCTCAACTCTTTTTTTGGTAGCCTAAGCTAGTACTGTCATTGCGAGGCGCGAAGCAACGAAGCAATCCATAAGCAACGGAGTATTTTAGTTAACTTTATAGAAAAAGTCCTATTGTGTTACTCCAGCGAAGGTGTGTGTTTCCCAATATGTTTTTGAAAGCGTTAGGAGCCCAGAACTGTCATTCCGAACTTGTTTTCACATAATGACCAATTTTTGGCGGAATCTCTTGGTTAATTTTTTAGATCCTGATCCCGAGTCCTGGGACAGGATTACATTTTTTAGTTGAGCCACACACTCAAAAGCGGGAATCTCATGATTTTTGTACTTCGTGGAGGTAGATTGCTTTCCCGGTAAACCGGGACAGGCTGTCGCTTCGCTTCCTCGCAATGACACCAGGTAATGTGTCATTCCGATCCCGCTGAGCGGGAGAAGTGAAGAATCTCATTGTTCTTATAGAATCCTCTTTCGTTCCAACGGAGACCGTAGGAACGATATATTTCTATTTTATCCTCTTGATGCAACGCTCTGCGTTGCATCATAAAGAAACAACTGCGCTAAAAATTTCCCTGATTAAAAATTTTCCATAAAAGTTCGAACTTTTCGAACTGCTTTCCGTATATGAAAAAAAAGAAGTTCGAAAAAGTCGAAATGCTATAATTCCATGGAGGAAAAATGGAAGAGATCACCAGAAAAGAAGAGCATATTCTTTTATCCGTCAATTCACTCAGTGATAACGCATATTTGATAACTATACGGGACCAGGTAAAGAATTTTACAGGTAAACTGTATTCGGTCGGGACGATATACGCGCCTTTAAACAGGCTGCACATTAACGGTTATCTGGAATCCATTCTTGAAAAGGCGGAAAACGGCAAGCCTATCAGATATTATAAATTGACGAAGAAGGGATTTCATGCCCTTGAAGAGCTGAGAAAACTGAATAATGAAATGTGGGAAGGATTTGCTGTCCCTGTGTTTAAAGATTAGAGAAAAATATGGAAATAAAAAGTTCTAAAAAACCACGCATACTCTTTACTCTGTTAAAACACCTGTTACTTAAGTTTGACAAAGACCCTTTGTACAACCATTTTGAACAGCTTTATGAGGATGTTTGTCAGGAAAAAGGGAAATTCCGTGCAAATATATGGATATGGAATCAATTTTTCAGGTCTTTACCCGGTCTTTTCTCAGCGATAATTTACTGGAGGTTTATAATGTTTAAAAGTTATGTGAAAATCGCAGTAAGGAATATAAAACGGCATAAGGCATATTCTGTTATAAATATTTCAGGATTAGCAGTTGGAATGGCTGTCTGCATTTTGATTTTTCTTTGGGTGCAGTACGAAACAGGTTTTGATAGTTTTCATAATAGAATAGACAGTATATACAGAGTAATCGTAAATAAAGATATTGGTGATCACACTACACAAACTCCTTTGACACCGTCCTCTTTAGGGCTGGTTATAAAGGAAAATTTCCCGGAAGTTGAAGAAGTTGTCAGATTAACCAGCATGCCTTTAGGATACGTTAAGCATGGTGATAAAGGATTTTTCGATATAAGATGTTATTCTGTTGAACCATCATTTTTCAGGATATTTTCTTTCTCATTGATTACAGGCGATCCTGAAAGTATCCTGTCAGAACCATATTCTATTGTTCTCTCAGAACAGACTGTAAAAAAATATTTCAATGATGAAAATCCTATTGGGAAAATCCTGACAGCGCATCAAAGGGAGTATAAAATTACAGGTATAATGAAAGATATACCGGGCAATTCACATTTACAATTTGATTGTCTCATCCCTTTCAGAGACCTGGGATACGGATGGGAATATGAAGGATACAATACATATATACTCTTGAAAAAAGGTATAAATGCAAACGGCTTTGTCAAGAAAATTGAAGACATCTATTCACAAAACGTCCCAGGATCACAGAATAAAATATATTTACAGGCGTTATCAGATATTCACTTTAATACAAATATACAAAACGATGAAGCTGTCAAATTTGATAAAAAATATGTACAAATATTTTCACTGATTGCCATTTTTGTACTGATCATAGCATGTATTAATTACATGAATTTATCAACCGCCCGCTCTTTAGATAGAGCCAAAGAAGTAGGTTTAAGAAAAGTGATCGGTGCGAAAAGGAAAGATATTATCAGGCAATTTTTTGGAGAAACCATATTTATATCTTTTGCAGCGCTCGGGGTGGCGATTGTTTTAGTTCTTTTATTTTTACCGGCTTTTAATAATTTTACACTGAAGGAATTATCATTGACTCAACATGGGAACTTAAATATGGCAATTATTTTTATACTATTTGCGTTTTTTACAGGGATAGTTTCAGGCAGTTATCCAGCCATTGTGTTTTCATCTTTCAAACCTGCAGCCGTATTGAGAGGAATATTTTTTGGTGGGGAAAAAGTATTTTTCAAAAAAATCCTGGTGTTTTTTCAATTTTCGTTCTCAGTATTTTTGATAATCAGCGCTGTCGTTGTATATAAACAAATGCACTTCATTAAGAACAAGGCTCTCGGCTATGAAAAAGAGAATATTATTATACCGCAGGCAGCTTCCGCTGCTTATGCAAGGGAAATAGATATAATCAGAGATAAGCTTTTGAAAAATCCCAATATTTTAGGTGTCACCAGAGGATTTCATCCGGTTTATCAGCAAATCATGACATCCACCGTAACATGGGAAGGGAAAACCACAACGGACGATATAACCGTTGAATGTTATAATATCGATTATGATTATATCGATACTTATCAAATGAATATTATTGAAGGGCGGAATTATTCAAGGGAATTAACTACCGACGCAGCCAATTTTCTTATTAATGAAGAAGCTGCCGGGATTATGGGATTATCTAATCCGGTAGGAAAACGGATTAAATTAGGCAGGCAGGAAGGTGAAATTATTGGACTGGTAGAGAATTTTCATCATGGGTCTTTTCATAATAAAATACGGCCTGTGGTGATGAAACTGGATTTCTCTCTTGCAATAAGTATAAAATTAAGCCCAAATAATCTGCCGGAAACCATAGCATTTGTTAAGAAAGTTTTTGAAGAAATAGTACCGGAATATCCTTTCAGATATAGATTTTTGGATGATATTTTAGGAGAATTTTATAAAACTGAAAAAGTAACAAGCCATATTTTTAATTTTGGTGCATTATTAGCTGTATTTATATCATTTTTAGGACTGTTTGGGATGGTCTCTTTTACTCTGGTTCAAAGAACAAAAGAAATAGGAATACGTAAAATTCTGGGAGCATCCATAAAAGATATTTTAATTTTACTATCAAAAGAATTTCTGATTTTAGTTTTTGCTGCAAATATCTTTGCCTGGTCAGTGGGATATATCACTATGAAGAACTGGCTTCAAAACTTTGCATATCGAACGGGGATATATTCCGATGTGTTTATTTTTGCCGGTGTTATTACCATGATTATTACATTATTTACTGTAAGTTTTCAATCTCTAAAAAAAGCATTGAATAATCCGATAGACAGCTTGAGAGATGAGTAATTTAAAAATGAATAATGAGAAAATTAAAAAAAAGCCAGAATTTGTTTTCTGGTTGTTAAAAAGATTAATGCCGAAACAGGATTTTGATCCGCTGTTCTCCAATTTTGAATGTTTATATGAGGACATTTATTATAAAAAGGGAAAAATTTTTGCTCAACTCTGGATATGGAATCAGTTTTTCAGGTCTCTTCCGGGTCTTTTCTCAGCAATTATTTACTGGAGGTTTATAATGTTCAAAAGTTATGTGAAAATCGCAGTAAGGAATATAAAGCAGTATAAAGCATATTCCTTCATTAACATCCTTGGTTTGTCCGTAGGGATGGCATGTTTTATCCTGATCATGATGTGGGTAAAAGATGAGGTGAGCTACAACCATTTTCATAAAGACATAGAAAACCTGTACCTTGTTGCAGCAGAGCATCATACCGGTGACAGCATTTTCCGGGGTGCGGCTACACCCGCTCCGTTAGCCGAAGCGTTATTGAACGATTTCCCCGAGATAGGAACTACAACCTCTTTTGCAAACAGCTGGATAACCGGGAACAACCAAAACCTTGTTAACTATAAAAACAATAAATTCTATCTGAATGATCTGATATTGGCAGATGAGTCTTTTTTCAAAATTTTTTCTTTCAAATTTATAGAGGGAGATCCGGAGTATAGTCTTAAAAATCCGACCGATATCGTGCTGACCGAATCCATTGTGAAGAGATACTTTGGAAATGAAGATCCGATAAATAAAACTCTGGAAATTGATGGGACAATGTTTTCGGTAACGGCGGTTGTTGAAGATGTCCCGGAAAATTCAAGTATTCAATTTGAGGCTGTAATTTCAAAAAAGTATGCTGAAACTTTACCGAATGCTTTTTTCCTCAGAAAATGGGATTCATATGGTTTCTCAACTTACCTGCAGCTCCGCAGAGGGGTCAACGTAGAGGAGGTTAACAGTAAAATTTCAGATTATATTATTAAAACGGATCCCAAGTGGGCGCATCGCCCTACACATTTATATCTCTATCCTTTTAAAGATGTCCGTCTTCATAATCTGAATGGCGGTGGTTTGATAACTTATGTTTACATCTTCTCGATCATTGCAGTTCTGGTTTTACTGATTGCCTGTATTAACTACACTAATCTGGCTACGGCACGTTCATTAAGAAGGATCAGAGAGATCGGCATGCGAAAAGTTTCGGGTTCCAACCGGAATCAGCTTATTTACCAGTTTATGGGAGAATCTGTGATTTATTCACTGTTCGGTCTTTTTAGTGCTGTGATCCTTGTAACATTCTTACTTCCTGTATTTAACGGAATTTCCGGTAAGAATTTATCAATTGAATATTCAAATTTTGGAAATGTTTCAGTGTTGATATTGATTGCCCTTATTACCGGGCTGATATCCGGCAGTTACCCTGCAATTTTTCTTTCCTCCTTTAATCCTGTTAACATTTTCAGAAATGTTGCGCAAAGCGGGCGGGGCAGCGCATTATTCAGAAAAGTCCTTGTCGTAACTCAATTTACAATATCTATAGGTCTGATGATATGCATGGTTGTGGTTATAAACCAGCTGAGTTTTATGAAGAATTCTGAAATCGGATTTGACAAGGAAAATGTTTTATTTATTCCTTTAAAAGGCAAGTATCAGGAGAATTACGAAACCATTAAAAATGAACTTCTTAAAGGTCCTGATATTATCAACGCCTCGACTAAAAGCACTTTTCCGACCTTCTCCGGGTCTACATCCGGAACAATTTCGTGGGAAGGTAAAAACCCTGACCTGCAGATCGCAATGAGTCACCCCATGGTGGATTTTGATTATTTTTCAACATTGAATATGGAGATCATCGAAGGAAGGGATTTCTCAAAAGATATAACTTCGGACATCAGAGAGGCTTTTATCATCAACGAAAAAGTGGTTGAAATTGGCGGGATAAAAGATCCGGTAGGCAAACAGATCATGGTAAATGGTGGTTCCGGAAAAATAATAGGTGTTGTAAAGAACGCCCAGTTGAATTCGCTGAGATTTGAAGCCAGCCCGGAAATATACCATCTGTCAAGAACTTTTACGGAACGGTTTCAATATTTACTTGTAAAAATCGGCGCAGGAAATACACAAGATTCCGGGGAACGAATCTCAGAAACATTAAGTTTTATAGAGAATAAATGGAAAGAGATCGTTCCCGAATATCCTTTTGAATATAATTTTCTCGATGAAGCTATCGAGAACCAGTACCTGACTGAAATGCGTATAAGCAGAATAGTCAACTATTTTACTTTCATTGCGGTATTTCTGTCTTGTCTCGGATTGTTTGGGCTGGCTTCTTTCATGATGGAACGCCGGACAAAGGAAATCGCCATCCGGAAAGTCCACGGAGCATCATTTGCAGATATTATTAAGATCCTTTCCAAAGAATCATTAAAATGGGTCCTGACAGCTAATATATTGGCATGGCCCATCGCTTATTATTTTGCCGGGAAATGGCTGGATGATTTTGCAGCCAGAATAAATATTAACCTTTTTACATTTTTTGCTGTTGGTATTGTTTCTGTCTTAATTGCTTTTTTAACAGTCAGTTACCAGGCACTAAAATCAGCTAAAGCTAAGCCGATCGATTCTCTGAAATATGAATAGGATGACGGGTAGTAGTAGGGGCGAAGCATTTACATTTTTAATTCCTGTAAATTGAAAACTATATCCTTTAAATGCTTCGCCCTTACTATATCAAATTTTGAAACCAACAGGTTTATCAGATAAGTCTAAATTAAATTTATCAGAATTTAATATGGTTTTATTGTCTGTCTTTGAGGTGTTTTGGAATGGTCTGTGACACCTGGGGTGTGATAGAAGTGAATGTAAAACAATAGAATAATCGAAAGTAATATAACTGGGCTGTCACGGACCACTCCGTGACAGTTTGTCCTCAAACTGGATTATGCATCCATATTTGATGTTTATTCAATAATGAGACACGCCATGGCGTGTCTCTACAATAAAAAAACTCTGCGCCTCTGAGTCTCTTTGGTTATATCAAATTATCAGAATGTTATATTGATTTTATCACTGATCTTAAATGCAAGAGGAAATTCCATTCCCGCAGCACCGACATTACCTTCAAATACGGAATTTGTTTCATATTTAAGGAACATACCTTTTTTGTAGGCAAAATATAAAACATCTTTCCCTTCACCTTCACCTTCAATTGTAAACTGACCCTGCGGGCTGTCGCCTTCACCTTCTCCGGTCTGTTTAAATGTTCCTTCTATTCTCAGGCATTCAATCCCATCTATATTAGTTTCTTCGATCAGTTTATATGTATAGTTTAGTGTCAGGTTCAATCCGCCGCTGCCTAAAGGGATCTCAATTTTTTGAACAGACTGCCATGTATCACCGAATTTCACAGGTATTTCCGGTAATAATGGAAATAAATACCTGATATTGAAGACATATTCACGTTCACCGTTTTTTTCACCTGTTGGAAGGTCAATTACCGGTAAAACATCAAATCCCTTAAAGCCGGATGTAACTCCATTAAAAGAGAGAACAAGGTTTGCTTTTTTCCCGATCACCCCGGAAAAATCAGTAGACATTGTTCCCCCTGCACTCTCAAATTCCGATGTAAATTTATTATATAAAATATCTAAGTCTGTACCTTTTTCCTTATCAAATGCTGAAGTATTAACCTGGTATTCCGCATTACTCTTAACACTGGTTACCTGTTCATTTCCCATCATATCCAGTGTTTGCTCCATATGTGATGAGTAATCAATTAAAAATTTAGAACCTGCATCCTGCCTGTAAGTGAGGTTGAATCCATCTTTGGCAGAACCCCAGAATTCAACCTTTTTACCTGCACAGTTAAAAATTAATAAAAGACTGAAAACAATTATCCCTGAAAGAATCAATATTCTTTTATTCATGATTCTACCCCCTGTTTTAAGTCTGAACGTTCCCCAAACGTTTTAATGAAGTTTTTAAATCTATTATGAAAATAAGAATCAATACTCATGTTGTCAAGATAATTATTAACAGGAGCTGGACTATCCCAATTTTTTAATAAGAGTTGTCATTCCGAGTCCCGCGTGTCCGCCTCTGGCGTGGAGTTCTCGGGAGAATCTACTACCACGGCATAAATGTCATTGCGAGCGAAGCGTCGCAATCTACTACCACAAAGACAAATCCTAAAATCCCGGCAGATTACGACGTCGCTTCGCTCCTCGTAATGACATCTTCGTTTTAATTATTTTTCATGTCTATATTTCTCCTAAGTATTTACATTATCAATAATATAAATCCTATAACCTTGTAAATTTTGGGGGTAACCCAGAATTTAATAAAAATTGCGGCAATCAGATTTAACTGCTTGTATCAGAAAAAAGTTAAACATAAGTTGTGAGCGTCTGTTTTACATTAATAAGAATCTTCCCGTTTTAAGAAAATGTAAAAGTTCTTGTTTATCTTAGGGAACTAAATATACTCGCCTGTAGTGGTGAGAGAAATGATATGAAATTATGTTGCATACTCCCGGTTTTTATTATATATTTACTTAATAAATATTTTTTTACAAACAAGGGGACATTAACAATTTAACAGGGGGTAATCATGCAGGAACAAGTTGATCTTATCTTTGAATCTTTCAGCCAGTTTTATACTCAGCTTGCAACTTATCTGCCTAAAATTGTCGGTGCAATTATTATTCTGATCTTTGGCTGGTTAATTGCGAAAATAGTCAAAATGGTTGCGGTAAAAGGCTTAAAACTTGTCCGGTTGAACGTAGTTGCAGAAAAAGCGGGAATTGAAAAATTCCTGGTGGACGGCGGCACAAAAAAGCCGGCTGTGGAAATTATTGGAGCGCTGTTTTACTGGCTGATCATGCTTATTGTAATACTGGCTGCATTTAACGCACTCGGCTTAAGAATCGCATCGGAACTGTTTAACCAGGTGGTTCTTTTCATCCCTAATATTATTGTAGCTGTTATGATACTTATAATGGGTTTGTTCCTTGCGAAGTTTGTTTCTGAAGTTGTGCTGACTTATGTAAAGAATATCGGATTTCACCATGCTGAGGTCATTTCAAATATCACTCAGTACGCAATTGTCGTTTTTGTGGTGTCCATTACTTTAACACAGCTTAATATCGGTGAGAAGATCGTCACAACTGCATTTCAGGCATTTTTCGGTGCTGTATGCCTGGCATTGGCTCTTGCATTCGGGCTCGGCGGCAGAGACTGGGCTAAAAGGCAGATCGATAAGTTTATGGATTAGTTAGCCGGATAAAGAATAATATTCCGGTTTTCATCTTTGGCGTTTTGTGTTTTTCTGTCATTGCGGGCAGTGAAACGATGAGTGTACCTCTTATTCAGAGAAGAAATCTCTAATCTTATATAATAGAACACGGATAACACGGATTTAACCGATGTTCACAGATCTGTTTTTCAAGATATTTGAATCCCTTCCAAGACAGGGTCCCGGGAGTAACAAATATACACGGGAAGCTTATGCAGCACTGAAAAATATCCCGCAAAATCCAAGAATTCTTGACCTTGGCTGCGGATCCGGATTTCAGACAATTGAACTTGCTGATATCTCAAATGGACAGATCTGCGCTGTAGACACGCATTTGTCTTTTTTGAAGAAATTGACAGGTTATGCAAAACAAAATGATAATGGGAAAAATATACATGCTGTAAACGGCTCAATGCTGGATATCGGCTTTAAAAAGGAGAGTTTTGACATTATCTGGGCTGAAGGATCGATCTATTTTATAGGGCTTGAAAAAGGATTGATAGAGTTCGACTATTTTTTAAAACCTCCGGGATACATTGCTGCAACCGAAGTTTCATGGCTTAAAAAAGACCCACCGGATGAGGTAAGGAAATATTTTGAAGAAGAATACCCTGCAATAAAATCAATTGAAGAAAACCTGAATATAATTAAAAAGAGCGGATATTCGGTTATTGATCACTTTACTCTCGGAGAAGATGCCTGGTGGGATAATTACTATACACCTTTGGAAAAACAGATCGATCTTTACTTAGAAGAATATGCCGGCGATGATAATGCTCTCGATATGCTTAAAAGTCTGAAAATTGAAATATCGATGTACAGGAAATATTCGGACTGGTACGGGTACGTTTTTTATGTTATGCAGAAGAAAGAGAATTAAAATTCGATAAAACGGTTGATAAAAAAAGGATTTTTTCCGGGTATTTTCTATTTTAGTATGAGAAAAGCAATATATAATAT
>JBHPGK010000116.1:0-11222 GCA_042570605.1 Candidatus Zhuqueibacterota bacterium | reverse complement strand
AGTGGTTTTACAGCGTTGCCTGGCGGATCTCGCAACTGCTACAGTGATACCTACAGCGGTATGGGTTCCTCCGCGTACTTCTGGTCGTGCAGTGAGATTGATAGTAGTAGTTATTACCGTTACCTGTACTACGGCAATTCCTTCGTCTACCGCAACTACCGCTATAAGTATTACGGATTCAGTGTACGTTGCGTTAAGGATTAAACTATTTGACTATTTATCAGGCGCAGTCCCGCCCGGCGGGTATCGCAACAACAACAATAAGCAAAACGGATTCAGTGTGCATTGAGTCAGGGATATATAACATTCAATTTTTACTGAATCATTGTCGGCTGGAAGTGCAAACCTTCGGTTGACAATGTACGTATTTCTTATGTCATGCGAGGAACGAAGAGACGAAGCAATCCGATAGTTTATGAAGGATACTTTAAGACCATGCAACAATTTTTGAAAAAACTCTCATAAATGACAGTTATAGCTGCCGGAAAGTTAAAGGAAGACATTAAGGTATAAGAAGAATTGACCATATTGTCCGGTCATGTTCAGAGAATTATTCTAAAGACTGCTTTATCTTGATACTGAATATAAAAGGATATTTTATGGCAACGAACAGAAAATTACTTTTTGATAAGCTAAAAACAATATTGACTGAAAGAAATGATAAAATCGAATTTGACCTGACTATATTGCTGTACCTCATTGAAAGAACAGTGTTCAACGACCCAGTAAAAAACTGTAAAATAAAAGGCGGTAAATCAGGTTGGATAGGACTACCTGTAACAAAAAGTCTGTTTCGTACAAAGCCGGATTGTAGCTTTCCGATTGGCAACCCTACTTTTCAGTTATTTGCCAATATATATCTTAACGATTTTGACCATTTTGTAAAATCCGATTTAATAATTCAATATTATGCCAGATACGTTGTTGATTTTGTAATAATTCATAAAAATAAGGGATATTTAAGATCATTAATTCCAAATAAAAAAAAATATCTGTATAAACATCTTCAACTGGAACTTCATCCCTACAAAATATACCTTCAACATTTCTCAAAGGGAGTGAAATACCTTTGTGTCGTAATAAAACCATATAGGATTTATAATTTCGATTGTACCAAAGGTAATTTTTTTAAAGCAATAGTGCAATATAATAAAATTGCCCGGAATCATAAACCTTCAATAGAAGTGAGTGAGAAATTTCTTAGCAGTATGAACTCGTACCTTGGCATTATGAAGCATTATAAAACTTACATTTCAAGGAAAAGGTTTATCATAAAAATCTCTCTGGATGGTGGAGGAATTACGTTTGTTTAAGTGGAGGGTTTAGGGAATTTGTATTTAAATAAAATGAGGTGACATAATGAAAAAGATAAAGCATATACTCATTCCGGTATTGATCTTCCTTTTAACAGCGACATATGTCAGGAGCGATACAGGATATGGCGTCAGTAATAAATTCAAACTTAATACTAGGGAAACATGTATTGTTACGAACGTTAATGCTCAGCAACGGGCAGGAACAAAGTTGGTTGATGTCACATATGATTTAAGCGATGCAGATGGTGACTTTTTGACGATAATGTTACTGGTTTCAAACGACGGAGGTTCTTCATATACGATAACACCTGTTACACTTACCGGCGATGTTGGTTCCGGCGTAGCACCCGGAACAAGTAAATCTATAGTATGGGATGCAGGATCAGACTATCCCAATCAGTACGGCACCAGTTTTCAGGTTAAAGTTATTATTGGAGTTGGGCAGGGAGGCATAGAAACCAGCTCAGTTACAGATATGGACGGCAATGTATATAATACAGTAAAGATTGGCAGCCAGGAGTGGATGGTAGAGAATTTGAAGGTTACTCGGTATCGTAATGGGGATGACATACTGAATGTAACCGATATTTTGCAGTGGACTTCTTTAACGTCAGGGGCATATTGCACTTATAATAATGATTCAAGCAAAGCGAATACTTATGGTCATCTCTACAATTGGTATGCAGTTGATGATAGCCGAGGCTTGGCTCCTGCTGGATGGCGTGTCCCAACTGATGATGATTGGAAAGAACTGGAGATATATCTGGGAATGGACCAATCAGAAGTAGACATTGTCGGAAATCGCGGAGCAGCAGCAAATGTTGGAGAAAAATTAAAAGAAACTGGAACTGCTCACTGGAATTCCCCTAACACACTCGCAACAAACGAAAGTGGTTTTACAGCGTTGCCTGGCGGATCTCGCAACTGCTACAGTGATACCTACATCAATATAGGTTACTCCGCGTTCTTCTGGTTATCAAGTGAGGAAACTAGTAATTCCGCCTGGTTTCGATTACTGAAAGATAACAGATCATCCATCTACCGCCACATAACGGACAAAAAAAATGGGTTCAGTGTGCGCTGTGTCCGGGACTTTTGCCTAAGTAATACTTTCACGCTTGATACCAGGGAAAGTACTGGTATTGACAGGTTGGAAGATGTTATTCCAATGAATTTTAAATTGTCACAAAACTACCCAAATCCATTCAATCCGAGTACAACCATTAAATATAAGCTCCCAAAAGTAAGTGATATTGAGATAATTATATACAATATAAAGGGGCAGTTTGTTAAAACACTTGTGAACCGTAGGCAGGTGGCGGGAAACTACGAAATCAAGTTTGATGCATCAAGCTTGTCGAGCGGGATATATTTCTGCAATGTAAAATCAGGAAAACAGAGCAAAACGATAAAAATGCTTTATATGAAATAATAAAGCTGCTAAAAATATATAAACCTTTTAAATAAAAAAGTCCTTGAAGTTTAGATAGGACTTTTTTATTTTCCCTCAAAAGCGATAGCGTTCCATTCTCTATTTTCACTAAAATATTTTTATTACCATGGATTACTTTTGAAGTAGTCGGAGGTAATCAGAGGATATGGTATTATCTCAACAGTATCATTTTCTTAGTCTCAAAAAAATCTCCCGCTTGCAACATGTACAAATACACACCTGAATTGACCTTAATGCCTTGTTCGTTAGTACCATCCCATTTGACTGAATGTACACCCGCTGTGACATTACGATTCACCAGCCGTTTCACCTCCTGACCGAGTATATTGTAGATAGATATCTTAACCTCAGAAGGGCTGTTTAGTTCATACTTAATTGTTGTTTCGGGGTTAAACGGATTAGGATAGTTTTGATGAAGGATAAATTCACCCGGAACAGGGCTTCCGATCAGTTCCTCTTCAACACTTGTTACGAAAGCGCTCTTTGCGAAAAATACATCTTTACTATCAGTAGGACCTGATCCCACGAATGAATAAACTGCACAAATTCTATCATCATTATCTAAAGTAATAGATGGAGATGAAACGAATCCACCGGTATTATCTGAAGCAGTGGCGCTGGTGGTAAAGCTTAAGCCGCTATTATTCGACTGCGTTATTAAAAGGGACTCCATCAAATTCTTATATGCAGGAAAAGCTATACAGATAATATCACTCGAAGATACTGCAATAGATGGAGTTTTTGTGGATGTTTCATCAGCATCATTAATTTTCATTTGCGTTCCGAAAGACGTTCCACCATCAGTTGAACGAGCAAAATAAATATTCCTGTCTCCGCCTGCAGGTTCTTCACGCCATACAACATAGATATCTCCCATGGAAGAAACTGCGACCGATGGACCGAACTGAAGTTCATCTACATTTGGATCACTGAGAGTATTAATCATCACATTGGCACTGAAGGTTAGACCATTATCGATAGATTTTGCGAAATAGACATCGCCTCCACCGCCTGTGCGTCTTCCATCATTCCAGACCATATAAATATTGCCAGAAGCATCAACACACATATCGGCAACATCCTCAACTTTGGACGATAGCGGAGTAGCATCATTTACTTTTAAAGGTGAACCGAAAGATACTCCCCCATCTGTGGATGAAGTCAAATAATAATCTGCAAGATAGTTCTCCCCGCCAAGATCTGTAAGAAATACCGATAAAATGTAGATCCTGCTGTTGGTCACTCCGACAATAGGAAAATTCACAGAACCTGAAATTGCCGTTATTGGAGTAGAAAATGTCTGTCCGTTATCGGTGGATTTACAAAATTCTATTGCACTGCCCCATAATGCCCAGGCAGCGTATACATTTCCTGAATTGTCGACTTTTACCGTTGGAAAAGAAGCATAATTAGCTGTAGAAAGTCTTATCCCGGGATCAAATGTTGCACCACCGTCCGTAGAGCGCGAAAGATAGATCGCAAAGTTGTCCCAGTCATTCCATACAACATAGACATAATTTCCGTATGCGGCAACAGTTCTTCTTCCGTCCGTATCCTGATCTCCAGAAGTAACATCATTTACCTGAACATTCTGACTGAAATCCTGTGCAGAAACCGGTATTCCCGAAACAATAATCAAAAGCATAATACACGCTGCCATTATGGCCTTAAAAAACATGTTCCTTTTCATCTGTATTCTCCTTGATAATTGGTTTAATTTGCTTTTTTCTGGAATAATTTAAATATTTAAAATCAATAAAAATGACCAGTTTATATTAATAATATTAAACATCGAAAACCAGTAATAAATTATGAATTATTTGTGTTTTTTTCAATAGAATAATTTTTTGCGTTTCGTACATAAAACGACACATTTCATAAAAACTGAAATCCATTTTTCCAGAGGCATTTTTATTTGGAGATTTGAGAATGATGGACTTTGAAAAGTCCAGTACTAAAGAAATATGTACTTCAGAACGGAGACTAATGAAATATAAGGCAAAAGGCTTAAGCCCTGCTGTTTGGTTTGGCGGTGTAACTGATAAGAACCTGACCCGGTTTCCAAGAGAACAGGCTTTACTTGAATCTCTGGAGCTACGCCTTAAATGAAGATTCGAGGAGTTGAAGAAACGCCAGAAAGAGGTTCTCGGATTTCTTGATGAATTGAGTAAAGATTACGAGTTTTATAAACATACATTTCCATATTTTGACTCTTCTGCCTGTTTATTTGCCTGCAAAAACACGCATTATAGATACCATAACTTAATATAGTACAATAAGATACGAGCATTTGTTTGTATTGCCTGTTAAAAATTAAGTTTATTTTAAAATTTTACTATCTCATCTCTTGCTCCTTTTATAAAAAACTCTTAAAACTATGGGGAATTCGGGCAATACTTCATAACTCTATACCATATAACGAATTACTCTGCCCATAACCTCTAAATCCTCAGGCAATCTGCCGGGCAAAATAAGGTATTAGAAAGCTGTACCATATACTATGGAGGTAAATTATGGCTACAGTTAGAACAAGAAAATACAAGTCCGGAAAGAAAGTGTATTTTGTAGATTTTGATTTAAATATTAGAAAAAGTCTTGTCTGGTTGAACAACGGACTCTTAATCCGTAGGTTCGGGGTTTCACGGTGAAAGCGTGATCTGCCTCCGGCGGCTATTTAAGGTTGCTTTGTACAGAGAAAGGATTGTTAGCACAGATCTCAAAATTGAATAGATTCACTGTTTTGTTATTGCAAATTCTTCGGGGATTATATTTAATTTATTACTTATTATTGCAATGGAGGATAAAAAATCTTATATTAGAATAATATTGTTCTGCCTGATTATGTGGAATTTAATATTACCATCTATCTATAGAAAGTTGAAATGGCTCGAGTAAGCAGCATTATTAAAACTAATTAACGGAGGTACTGTGATGAAAGAATTTGTAGAGTATTTAGCGAAACAATTAGTTGACAAACCGGATGAGGTTAAAGTGACTCAGGTTGAAGGTGAGAGAACAACTGTTTGTGAATTGAGAGTTGGCGATGGTGACTTAGGAAAAGTTATTGGGAAAAAGGGGCAGACAGCCCGATCAATCAGGACTCTTCTGTCTGCTGCTTCAGCTAAACTTGGGAAAAGAGCAGTTTTAGAAATTCTTGAGTAAATTGATCTGATCGATTATTCAAGTGTTCCTGATGTTTTATTTAACATTCTTTCTTGAAAGAAGGCTTGATTTAAAGATTATAACTCTCAAGAAGGAAAAATGGGTTGGAAATATTTCCACCTCCTTGCCGGCGAATAAAATGATCCCTGATATGTAAAAAACGCAATCTTTTTTAGATTTTCGTTGACTGGATCATCCTTCTGCCTCTGAAAAGATTTACCCTGTTCTATTTTTATATAGACAATTCAGTCTATAATGTTCTACAAAAATAAAATCTCCTTGATAATTATAGAATTTCGAAATTATAAAACAGTACTTTCACCTCATATCTTTCTCTTCTGAAAATTTATTTAAATGATGGGATAAAAAAAATTACTTGATAAAGTTAAATGTATCTTTTAATATCTAATTGAAAAATGTCTGAAATTTTTTAACGAGGTATGGATAGGGTAGAAAAGTTCAAGGACTAAAGTATATTTCAACTGCCGGGAGGAGAAAAAAAAACCGATACTGAGAGTAGGTTTAAAAGTTGGCAGGAAATAATTTCAAATGCATTTATCCGGAGGATTTGATGTTTACAAATTATTTTAAGATTGCTATAAGAAATGTTAAAAGGCATAAGGGATATTCAATTATAAATATTTCCGGGCTTGCTGTAGGAATGGCCTGCTGCATTTTAATGCTACTCTGGGTGCAGGATGAGGTCGGGTATGACACTTTCCATGAAAATTCAAAAAACCTTTACAGGATCATTCAGGAAGTTGATATAGCCGGCCAGAAAACATTATTGGCCAGAACACCGGTACCACTATTTAAAAAATTAAAAGAAGATTATCCTGAGATAATCAATTCAACCAGATTCGGGATATTAGACAGAACATTCGAGATCGATGGGAATCAGATAAGTGTTCAAGGGGCTCTTGCCGATGAAAGCATTCTGGATATGTTTACATTCTCTTTAATAGAAGGTGATAAAAGAACAGCGCTTAATGATGTTAACTCGGTAATACTTACCGAAACCGGAGCAAAACAGTTATTCGGAAATGAAGATCCTATGGACAAAATCATAAAGACTAATGACCGGGATTTCACAGTTACGGGAATAATGAAGGATGTTCCTGAAAAATCTCATCTAAAATTCAATTTTATCATACCTTTCAAATTATTATATGAAATGGGCTTCCCGCGAAATCTCTGGGGGAACTCCAATAATCCATTTTATACCTATATTCTGGTCAACGATGGTACGAAAATGGCTTATCTTAATAACAAGATCTCGACAATAATATCAGATAATCACAGGGATACAAAGTCGAGGATTTTTGTTCAACCTCTTGAGGATATCCATTTACGTTCAAATTTCATTGGAGATGTTGCAGGGCATGGTGACATAAAATATGTATATATTTTCTCAGCGACTGCTATTTTTATTTTGCTGATCGCTTGTATAAATTTTATGAATCTTACAACAGCCCGGGCAGGAAACAGGGCAAGGGAGATCGGATTAAGAAAAGTTGTAGGAGCAAACAGAAATGATGTTATAAATCAGTTTTTCGGAGAGGCTGTATTTCTTTCATTTACTGCTCTTGTTTTTGGTATAATTATAGTTTTCATGTTCCTGCCAGTATTTAATTCCCTTTCAGGAAAAGAGCTCAGTCTTGAACTGGGAGGAAATATTCTTGTAACCTTCGGTCTGATAGGGATAGCACTTTTTACAGGAATAGTATCCGGGAGTTATCCCGCACTGTTTCTATCATCCTTTCAGCCGATAAAAGTTCTAAAAGGTTCATTAAGTGCCGGCTCAAAGAATTCAGGAATCAGAAAAACCCTTGTAGTATTTCAATTCTCACTTTCGATAATTCTAATAATCTGCACTATTGTGGTTTATAATCAACTTAATTTTATGAGAGGCAAACAACTCGGATTTGATAAAGAACATCTTTTATATCTTCCGATGAATGATAATATCAGGGCAAATTATCAAACTTTACAAAATGAACTTTTGGCTAATAAAAATGTTCTGAACCTGTCCTGGGCATCGCACCTGATGACAGATATTTCTCATGTACAGGGGACAATAGAATGGGAGGGGAAAAATCCCGGTGATAAGGTATCGGTAAACTCCATAAACGTAGGTCACGATTTTATTAAAACGTTCGGGATGGTAATTTCCGACGGCAGAGATTTTTCCAGGGAATTTTCTACAGATGAAACTGAAGGTTTTATTTTAAATGAAGAGGCTGTTAATCAGATGCAGCTCGAAAATCCTATCGGTAAAAAAATATCAACTCCATACAGAAAAGGAAGAATTATAGGCGTTGTAAAGAATTTCCATTTTAAACCGCTGAAAAATACAATTGAACCTATCGTCATGCAGATATACTCTGGTGAGATGTTTTATATGTATATCCGTCTGAATTCTGAGGAGGTTCCGAGAACCTTGAGTTTTCTTGAAACAAAATGGGGTGAGATATTTCCGGGCAGTACTTTCAGCGGTAATTTTCTCGATGATGCTATTAACAGGTTATACAGGACTGAGGAACGTGTAGGTACAATATTTTTCTACTTTGCCATTCTTACCATATTTATTTCCTGCCTCGGACTTTTAGGACTTTCTTCGTATATGGCTGAACAGCGGACAAAAGAAATAGGCATCAGGAAAGTACTGGGGGCATCGATACCTGATATTATTTTCAAGTTATCAAAAGAGTTTATTTATCTTGTATCATTTTCAAATCTCATTGCATGGCCTGCAGCATACATTTTAATGAAAAACTGGCTGCAGAACTTTGCATACAATGTTCAAATTAGTATTTTTATTTTTATTATTTCTGCCGGACTGGCAATTTTTATAGCTCTTATCACGGTAGGTTATCAGGCAGTAAAGGCTGCAACAGCAAACCTTATAGACAGCCTCAAATATGAATGAACTGTTTATATGAAAAAATAGAAAAACTTATTAGATGCTGAAATACCAAGGAGGATTCAAATGGCAATCAAACGTGTATGGCATGGATGGACCACACTAGAAAACGCCGATAAATACCAGGATCTTCTTCATAATGAAATATTTCCCGGAATAGAAGCAAAGAAAATACCCGGTTATCAGAGTATTGAACTGCTGCGACAGGATAAAGGCGATGAAGTTGAGTTCGTCACAATTATGACATTTGACTCATTGCAGAACGTAATCGACTTTCAGGGGGAAGACTACGCACGCTGCTATGTTCCCGATTCTGCAAAATTGGTATTAAAGCGCTGGGATCAGGTATCAGCACATTATGAAACTATAGAATATAGAAAATATCAGTAAAACAATTACTACTTAGAAAATATTTCTACGTCTGAAAAATAAATATAGATGGATAGTTAAGATAGCATCTGATAATCGCTGCAGCCAAAATAATGCTGCATTTGTTTCTTATAAGTTTTGTTTTGCCGGTTAAGCGAACCATTATACGAAAATATAAATTTCAAAAGGCCGGATTATAACAAAGGAAAGATGAAATTATGAACGAGCAAAAGCAAAGAATGTTTCTGATTAAAATTGCCTACTGGCTGGGAATTGGTGCTGATGCGCTTTGGGCAGTTGGACTATTAGTCCCTCAAGTATTTGGCATTCTGACCGGCAGCCCTGATTTTAATCCCGATTTGCAGATCAGACTTATCATGGGAATGGGTGGTTCATTAATGACGGGCTGGACCTTCCTGCTGATATGGGCGGTCAGGAAACCTGTTGAGCGAAGATTCGTAATCCTTCTCACAGCATTTCCAGTGGTTTCCGGAATATTTATAATTGCACTGGTTGGATTTTTGAGTGGAAACACCTCAAATATCTGGTTAATGATCAAAACAACAATTCTTATTATTTTCATGATTACGAGTTATATACTGGCCGGTAAGATAGATAAAAGGACTGAATAAGCCATTAGATATTTATTAAACCGTAATCTAAAATAGAGATAGTATGTATTTACATATCAATTTGTAACTTTTACCAGACATTCCTCAGGTTAAGACTGATTCACCTTCAAGTTTTGATATAATAACGGTTCCACATGAGTCACTAAAGACATTAACCGTGGTGCGGAACATATCTAAAACCCTGTCAACAGCAAGGATGAGTGCCACTCCTTCAAGAGGTAAGCCAACTGCGCCCAGAATTATCGTCATCATCACCATGCCGGACATAGGAATGCTCGCAGCGCCAATTGAAGCCAATAAGGCAGTAATTACAATAGTAAGCTGCATCGCAAATGTCAATTCAAAACCATAAACCTGGGCAATAAAAATAACAGCGATACATTCATAAAGAGCCGTTCCGTCCATGTTAACGGTCGCTCCAAGTGGAAGAACAAATGATGCTATCCTTTTTGGAGCTTTTGAATATTCTGTTACCGCCCGCATCGTTAATGGAAGTGTTACAATGGTTGAACAGGTACTAAATGCCGTAAGAATTGCTCCGGTTTTCCACATACCTTTATAATGCGGAATTGGATTCTTCCCGGTAATTAAGCGCATTAAAACCGGTAAAGTAATAAATGCATGTATTGCCAGTCCAATAAGTACAATTACAAAATAGAAACCGAGAGATTTAAATGGTTCAAAACCTGTAGTCGCTACGATCTTTGCATTTATACCAAATACACCAAGCGGGGCAGTCCATATGATAAAGCGTGTCATACGCATCATCGCATCAAAAAAGCTTTCAAACAGGCTGCCCATTTGTTTTATCTGCTGCTCTTTCAAGCAGGTAATAAAATATCCCAGAAGGATACTAAAGAATACAATTGGTAAAACATCTCCTTCAGCCATAGATTGAAATGGATTTTCAGGAATAATGTTTTTAATGATATTTCCAAGACCCTGTTCCATTGCAGGAATAACTTCAGGAGCCTCTTCAAATTGAATTGAAGCCCCGACTCCGGGCTTGAAAATGTTTACCAGTATCTGACCGGTGATAATTGCCATCAGACTGGTTGTAATATAATAACCAAATGTTTTTGCACCGAGCATTCCAAGATTTTTATGACTACCGACATTTATCACACCGGAAGTTATAGATGCAATGATCAAAGGCATGATCGCCATACGAAGGAATCTTAAAAATATATCCTGCAGGATATTGGCTAGTGGGAGTATCCCTTCACCAATAATACTGCCAAACAATACTCCGGCAAACATTCCAACAAATATCCAGAAAGTCAAAGATTTTAGAGGAAGCCGCATATGGTCTCTCCTTAATATCTATAATACGTGAGAAAAAATTTTATGTAAGATAAAAAAACAAA
>JBHPGK010000115.1:0-11250 GCA_042570605.1 Candidatus Zhuqueibacterota bacterium | reverse complement strand
CAGGCTGAATACCGTATAAAAACAAGAATAAATTTAATTTTTCAAGAATGATAATTTAATGAAATAAAACGAAAAAAAGTAACGTTATTTAGCATTGAAGAAGATTACTCTATTAAAAGCCCTGAAGGAAAATTTATTCCCTGATTTCTCAGATAAAATATTTTATGATATTCTCATTCTCTTTTTGCATTTAACATGACTTTTATCATCCATATTAACGCAGGGACCATAAATAGAACCATAGTCCCGGCAAAAATCAGAAATGCTGTCCACTGGGGTTCAACCTGAAGCTGATCGAGCTTAAAATATGGTTCAAGATAAAAAGTCCGAAGGCTATGTCTTAACAGGATCATCAGGATAAGTAAAAAAACCGTAGATGAGAACAAAATATAAGTATGTTTCTTTTTTTCAGCTATTTTTGGAATTTTAGATGCAAGAATTAAAACATACACCGTAACAAAAACTGAAATAACAAGAAATATTGTTGAGATCAAATCTTTTCCCATAAAATTTTTCACAATAGTACCCGGGTGGACTATTAGAAAAAGAATACCAATAAGAATATTTATCATTGTCGTATAGAGAAAAACCCGTGATCCAAAATTAACAGTCCAGTCAGACCATTCATCATCGCCGGTTCTGCGCCGGACCCCTATAATCATGATCCACGTTCCGGCAAGGGCTAATGCACCGAAGAAAACGTGCAGATAACGCGGAAAAAGTGTAGCATCAGACCAGTTAAATGTCCCGCTGGAAGGGTCCTTAAAATAATGGGTTACCCAGTTTTCCGGACGCAGCATTAAAGTAAAGTTGTTTACATAAATAAAAGCAATTACAACGAAAATACCGGAAACAAACCAGGTAATAATACTTCTGTATTTTGCAAGTTTATCCCATTTAAAACGGAGAGAATAAGTACCATAGTATCCGAAAATGACCAGCGGTATTACAGAGAACCATGCAACTGCCATTAATATAGATGATGAATATAACAGGTGACCATAAAGTACCTGAACAAACAGCAGAGGAGCTACACCGAAATTAACTGTTAAAGCAATAACTGCAGGCATGAATTTGTATAACTTCTTTGAAAGATGTGCATGATTTGGGTCTTTTTTACCACGGAAATGGCTTATTGCCGCAAGAAAAGTCCCGCCAAAAAGAAAATTCATAAATATCAGGTGAACAGTGAAAGTAAGAATTAACAGGGAAAAGAATAACCATACAGGTGCAGGCAATGGTAATATATCAGGATATGGAATATAAGTGTTCATAATTAGTTCCCTCCCTTTTCTATATCACTATACCAGGAAAGAATATAATCGGTAAGCATTTCAGCTTCCTCCTGCGTGCCTGACCATGGGACCATTTGATCTACATATTCACCAATCGTTAAGATTCTCTCAAGCAGGTCCTCTTGAGTATAATCTTCCATTAATGGGTATAATCCCCGGAATTCTTTATCTACAGTATGACAAATGCTGCATCTTTTCCTAAAAACCTGTTCGCCAGTAGAAATTTTAAAATCAGTGTCTGTTTTACTATACAGAAATTCAGCAAGTGCTTCTGCTTCTATTTCAGTCCCAGGAAATGGAGGCATTTTTCCGCGAAGATGTTCAAGCCTGTTGATCGTATCATTAATAAATTTTTTATCAAGTCCTGACAATGGTTTTTTAAGTCCTTTATACCCTCCCAGCGAATGACAGCCCCTGCATGCAACCCTGAAAACATCCTCTCCCGCTTCGGGAGATGATACAGCATCCCTGTTCTTTACAAAATTTGCAGTTTTTAGTAATCCTCCATTTGTTTTAATAGAATTGTATTCATCAGGCCGCAGGCTGTTGCCGTACATATAACCGTAAATTACCCACGGTTTTCTAACTGATTCACGAATAAATTCCGACGCACCGAAAGACATAAGGGCTGCCAGCAGCAAGACTACTGCAATTCCGGCTTTGAAAAACTTTGGGACAAAAACAGGTATCAATACGAGAACAACCAGGATCGCTGCACCAATATACAGGACATTCACTGATGTCAAAGAAGTTGGGAGTGCTCCCTCAAGCAATTCATTTACATCAAGTGGAAGGTACTTATAATAAAATAAAAGAGACGGAATTGCCAGGATTATCCCAAATAATCCCCATAAACCGGAATACCGAAACAGACGGTATTTCGTTAATTTTTCTTTTATAAAAGAACCGGTAAGCAGAGCATAAAATCCTGCAAGAGCCACACAGAAAGCGATCCTTGTAAAAAGTGATGGAAGAAATGTAGGATTAAAAAATCCTTCAAATATATTTCCGGTTCTCAACCAGTTTTCGGGTGTCAGCATAAAAGTAAGTATCCCGTTTATGATCACCAGAGACATAAATGCAGAGATAAAATATATCCATCCGACAATAAAATGAGTTTTCTGAGAAACTCTGTCCCATGTCGAATAATAGACAATTGCAGCAGCTACTTCAACAAGAAAAAATATCCATTCAAGCGCCCATACCCATACAAAATTGTGAATGAGAGAGCTCGTTGCAGCAGGACTGATAAGTCCGATTGTAAACCATATCCCAACACCGGTTATTGCACCAAAAACCAGTGTGAGCAGGGCAAAAAACCTGCTGTGCAGTTTAACATAATTTAGAATTCCTGAGTCATTTTTCCTGATGGCATAATATTCAGTTAAAGTCAGGAAAAAGCCGCCGCCAATTGCAAAATGAGAAACAAAAACATGAAGAACTGCAACAAGCGCAATTAAAAAACCTGCACCAAAACCTAATTCCCAAACAGGATAATTCATATTTTTTTATCCCCCCTGAATTTTGAGAATAAAACTGAAAAAACATTTATTGTTTATTGGTAGTTATTTACTTTTGATATAATCCTGTATTTCAAGTTCCATTGCTCTTTCTACAGGTATACCAAAGTACCCTTTATCCCTGTCAATCACCCTATACGAATTTAAAATCATTTCTTCATTCTCACGAAGTTTCTTTAAATCATCAGACTCTGTGGTTTTTAAAGACTTGAACAACGGTTTGTCATAAGAGGTCACGAACACCGCTGCAGTTAAAACAAAAATCCCTATGATCAGAAATAATACAACGATGCCCGCTAAATTAATCCTTTTTAACTCGGATCTTTTTTCGTTGATATTATCTGTTTTTTCAGTATTCATTGTTCGAAATAATTAAGAATTATTTATGAGATTCATTTAATGATTCTTTAATTGAAGGATCATTAACCGGAATAAGGGAATGAGACAATAATCTCCTCCAAAAGAACCATACAAAAAAGCCGCCAATCCCAACCATTGTTGAAAAATCCATCCAGGAGATCCGGACACAAACTTCATGAAAATTAGGCATCACAATCCAGTAAATATCGATCCAGTGCATTACCAGAAGCCAAATACTTGTGCCTGCTAAAATTTTCAAATTCTTTTTTGCAGCAGCGGTTATCAGAACAAAAAACGGTATAATAAAATGCCCGAATATTATTATCATACTGATATATTTCCATGAACCATTCCAACGGTGGATGAACCATACCGTCTCTTCAGGAATATTTGCATACCATATCAGGAAATATTGAGAGAATGTTATATATGCCCAGAAAATCACAAAAGTGAATAAAAGCCTGCCCAGGTCGTTGAAATGTTTGGTAGTGATTACATTTAAAAGAATACCGTTAGACCTTAAGTACAAAGCGATCAGGATAATAAATGAAAGAATTGCCAGAAAACTTCCGCTGAATATGTAAACTCCGAAAATTGTAGAATACCAGTGTGCATCAAGAGACATCAGCCAGTCAAATGATGCAAAGGTTGCGGTAAGTGCGAAAAGTATCATCCCCGGGGGACTGAGTTTTTTGAACCTGCGTACGCGGGATTCAGTGTATTCAGAATCCTGGCGGATGGAGGTTTTATAGAGAACTGTTGAAAATATGAACCAGACAAGAAAATATCCCGCTGTCCTCACCAAAAAGAATGTCACATTTAAATAAGGAGTTTTCTTCTGAAGAAGATGGTCTGCCGCAACAATATCCTCATGGCTCCAATGATAAAGCTCCTTAATCCCAAAGATAATAGGAATAAAAAATATAGCCATAACAGGTAATATTATCATAACGTTCTCGGTAAGACGCCGTGAGGGATTACTCCATTTTGCATTTGCAAGATGATGCAGAAGAACAAAAAACAATCCGCCCAATGAAATTGTAATCCAGAAAACAAAAGAAGTAAGGTAAGAATAAAAAAACTGCGTCGAATCGACAAAATATCCAATGACGCTGATAATGATCCCGGCTGTACCGATGATCAGTGAATTCCGCCCAAAGTTACCGGTATCCGATAATTTGTATGTATTTATATCAAGTTTCATAAATTCTTACTTAATTTTATTTCTAATATCTTCAGGTATATCCTCAATTTCAGCATTCTGGCTTCGCTGAAGAACCCTGACATAACCTGTAACAGCCCACCTGTCCCCAACCGGGACCTGGTGTTTAAGCGCGGGCATCTTCCGTGTTCCATTACTGATAATATGAAAAATGTACCCATCAGGAACGTTTCTCAAGCTGTCCGAATGAAATGTGGCAGCTTCATAAAAACCTTTGTTAACAACCAATCCTTTTCCATCACCAATGCGTGAATGACAAGCAGAGCAGTAAATATTGTAACGTTCCTGACCGTGTTTTAAAAACTGCATAGTAACAGGAACAGGAATTTTTTCCAGATAATCCCCTTTTTCAGTTTTCCCGGTATAATATCCTTCTATCTTTTCTGTCTCTTTTCTTGCAACGGTTCCTTTAACCGGCATTCTCATTGCAGACCTGTTCTCAAATACTGCCGCCTCCCCCTGGGATTTAAATTTATCCTGATTATCCATATCAGGTACCAGATGCACAGCAGTTTTATCAGATGGAGTGCCTCTAAAACAACTGAAATGCAACGCTGCAAAAAACAAGACAAGTATTATATATAATAAGATATCTTTTCTCATATCAGATCTTTTCTTTTAATACCTCTATATTTTTCCCGCCGATAACCATAAAAAACTCTGCTGTTTTCTCATTGTCAAAATTCTGGTCATTTGAATCAATACTGATAAAAAATCCGTCATCAGAGAATTTTGTAAAATTGTCAGAATAAAAGACCGGGTGAAAAAACCTGGGAAGCTTATTTAAAGCAAGCATCCCAAAAAATGCGGCAAAAGCGCCTAAAAGTACTGCCACCCCGAATCCAACGGGAGCATAAGCCTGAAAACTGAAAACCGGTTTACCTGATATTATGAACGGGTATACAATAACATTTGAATACCACTGCATGTGAATTCCTAATGCCAGACCGCAAAAAGCCATAAACCCTACAATATACCCGAGTGGTGAGCGTTTCAATCCCATGGCTTGATCCATACCATGAACAGGAAACGGTGAATGACAGTCAAAAACCTTGAATCCTGCATCTCTGACTTTTTCAGCCGCAGACAGGAGTTCCTGCGGTCCGTCAAATTCAGCAACAATTCCAAATGTTTTTCGATCTTTATTGAGCATAAGAATTAAGACTTTTCATTATTTTTCGAATTATCCTTTTTATTGTGATGTACCTCTGCCTGCGGAAGTACTCCTTTTACTTCGGAGATTGCCACCATAGGTAAAAATCTCACAAATAACAGAAAGAGAGTAAAAAACAATCCAAACGAACCTATGAACATCCCGATATCCACAAAAGTCGGGCTGAAATAGTCCCAGCTTGACGGGAGAAAATCATTTGCCAGGGAGCTGACCACAATAACAAATCTTTCAAACCACATACCGACATTTATTAAAATTGAAGCAATAAACATAACCGGGATCGACCGCCTGAATTTCTTAAACCAGAAAATCTGAGGTACTAACATATTACAGAAGATCATAGTCCAGTATGCCCATGCGTACGGTCCTGTAGCGCGGTTTATAAATGCAAAAATTTCGTAATCATTTCCGCTGTACCATGCCATAAAGAATTCAATGGAATACGCATATCCCACCATCATTCCTGTCAGCAGAATAACTTTTGTCATTTTTTCAAAATGATTTAAGGTAATAATATGTTCCAGTCCGAATATTTTTCTGGCAATAATTGATAAAGTAATTACCATTGCAAAACCGGAAAATATTGCACCGGCAACAAAATACGGAGGGAAGATAGTTGTATGCCATCCTGGAAGCTGACTGATAGCAAAGTCAGTACTGACAACACTGTGAACTGATAGGACAAGAGGTGTAGAGAGTCCCGCCAACAGCAAATAAGCCATTTCATAATGTTTCCACTGCCTGTTGCCTCCCCGCCAACCAATTGACAGGATACCATAAAAAATCTTCTTAAATTTAGTCTTTGCCCTGTCCCGCAATGTTGCAAGATCAGGAATTAATCCCGTGTACCAGAACATTAATGATACGGTAAAATATGTACTTACAGCAAAAACATCCCAGAGAAGCGGGCTTCGAAAATTAGGCCACATTGACATCTGATTCGGGACAGGCATCATCCAGTAGGCTAACCAAATCCTGCCTACATGAATTCCTGGAAAGATCAAAGCGCAGATAACTGCAAAAATTGTCATTGCTTCAGCAAACCTGTTTATCGATGTTCGCCACTTCTGCCTCAACAGAAAAAGTACCGCTGATATCAATGTTCCCGCATGCCCTATACCTACCCAGAAAACAAAATTAATGATTGCCCAACCCCATGCGACAGGGATATTCAATCCCCACACTCCGGTGCCCTTAAATATCAGGTAAAAAATAAGTGCAAAAAACAACAGCATACCCGAAGCGGAAATTGCAATAGCAAAAAACCATGGTACAGGCGTTTTTCTCTCAACAATTCCGGATATTTTTTCAGTTATCGAATGAAAGGTCTGATCACCTGTTATCAATTGTGATTCAACCACTGTTTTATTATTTTTTATTGTGTTTTCCAAAATACTATATGAAAGAAATTAATTTTAAAGATTTTCCATTTCAGGATTAGGATTTCTTATTTTTGCAAGATAAGACGTCCTTGCCTTTATATTTAATTCTGATAACGGTTCGTAGTTCCTGTCGTTTTCTTTCAGTAAAGCCACTCGGCTGTTTATTTCATTGATATTTCCAAAACTCACGGCATTTGAAGGACAACTTTGCTGACACGCTGTTTTGATCTCATTATCTCTGACTTTTCTGCCTTCGAGTTTAGCATTGATCTTTGCACGGTTAATTCGCTGAATACAGTAAGAGCATTTTTCCATCACACCCCGTGACCGGATCGTAACATCCGGATTTGCCAGCATCTTTTCAATTTTTTCCTTTTTATTTGAATATGCGAAAAAGTTAAATCTTCTTACCTTAAAAGGGCAGTTATTTGAACAATATCTTGTCCCGATGCACCGGTTATAAACCATGTTGTTCAGACCTTCTTTATCATGAACGGTGGCTGCAACCGGGCAAACCTGTTCACATGGCGCCAGTTCACAGTGCTGGCATGCAAGCGGCTGGTGCACCATTTCCGGGTCGTTAGAGCTCCCTGAAAAATACCTGTCTACCCGAAGCCAGTGCATTTCCCTGCCCATGGCTACCTCTTTTTTCCCAATAACAGGGATATTATTTTCACTCTGACAGGCGACAACGCAAGATGAGCAGCCGGTGCACTTATTTAAATCTATTACCATTCCCCACTGATAGCCTTCTTTATATTCATGCTCCTTCCAGATTGATTTAAGCGGCGGATGTTCAACTGCTTCATGCGCGAAGTGCGGGTGTTTTTCATAGTACGATAAAGAGGCTTCCCTTATAATAGGGCGGTCTTTCATACTGCCGTAATCCTGTGTACATGCAATATCATATTTTTTTCCGGTTTTGATCAGATTTATCACGGTCGCTATATACGGCTCGTTTGAATGTCTTAATTTATAAGTATTAAAACCAACTCCGCTGCCAACTCTACCTGCATTTTCTCTTCCATACCCCAGTAACAGAGTCAAAGCATTATCAGAATGTCCTGGTACAATCCAGACAGGAATTTCTAATTCTCTATCTTTACCTGTCAACTTTACGATGTCACCATTTTCAAGGGATAATTCGCTTGCAGTCAAAGGAGATACCAATGCCGGATTATCCCATGTAATTTTTGTCACGGGATCCGGCAGCTCCTGAAGCCATCCGTTATTACCTAAACTCCCATCGAAAACAGCAGACGAGCGAAATACAATTTCCATATTTTCTTTATTAATTTCAGGAATTTGCAGATTTTCTTTACCAAATAATTCACTTATCCTTTTAATTTTTAAATCCGGGAAAACCTGATTTATTTCACTATTTTGTAAGACGCCATCATGCAGAACCTTATGCCAGAATTTTTCAAATTCTTGTGATTTAGCCAGACCTCTCCATGTTTCCCTGACCAATTCATAGCCGTTTTTTTCAGAAGCCATATTTATCATATTCAGAAATTCGACATCACTTTTCCCGTTAAAAAGAGGCTCGATTAATGGTTGAATAACACTTAAAGTCTCATTATTTGCTCTTGCATCTCCCCAGCTTTCAAGAAAATGTGACTTCGGCAGGTGCCATTCAACTTTTTCAGCAGTTTCGTCCAAGTATTCACTGAGTTGAATGACATGTTCTACCCTTTCTAATGATGAACCAAAATCAAGGTCAAATGGGGTATCGTATACCGGATTCTTACCCAGAATTATCAGAGTATTTACCTTTTCTTCATTCATATCCTTAACAAGTAGTTGTAATTTTGATAAATCCGGTAAATATTTATCTTCAGGTTCATGGTAAACAACAGTTTTATTTATATTATCCAATGCGGAATTAATTGCCAAAATGAGTGCATGAACAGAAGGCTTCTGGTTTCTGCCGGCTAAAACAATACTTTTTCCCTTTGCCCGAACAAGGTCTTTTGCAACAGCATTGATCCAGTTTCTATCAACATTAAGTCTTCCTCTAACATTTAGGTCCATTGACAGATCAATGGTTAAACCGAGTGACTTTAACTCAGAGATCAGTTCAAGTACAAAAGCCCAGATATGTGATGAATGCATTTTCAGCCGGTGATCCGCCATACCCCCTGTAACGGAATAACCGCTCTCAACAGCATATAGCCTGTTCATGGGCCTGACGCTATCTACGTCACGTCTTTTTGAAAATCCAATTGCATTTTTAACGTTTTCACTTTCCGAATAGAGGAAATCCGCATCTAAAGAAAGCACAACTTCCGCTTTTTCGAATTTATATTCATGCTGATAAGTTTTTCCGGCGGCGAGTTCCATTCCGTTGAAAATATTCTCATCACTGACAGGTTCATAAGTCACCCATTTCGCATTTTTAAATTTTGAGCGGAATTCATCAGCAATCTTTACTAAAGTTGGAGATGAAAATGACCCACTTAAAACAGCTAAACCTGTTCCCCTGTTATCAAGAAATCTCTCGTGTAATTGTTTCCAGTAAGAAAGAAAATCCATCCATTCTTTTTCTGTTCCATTATTCACAACTTTATTAGAACGGTCGGGATCATATAGATTCATGATAGAAGCCTGCATAAAAGCATTTGACCTGCCATTTGATGATGGATGAAGTTCATTGCCTTCTATTTTAGTGGGTCTTCCTTCATGGCTTTCGACTATAATCCCGTATGCTTCAGCTCCGAACGGCATTGTAGTTGCGTAATACTGCGGTATTCCGGGAATTACATCTTCCGGCTGGTAAACATAAGGGATAATTTTCTCAACGGGGCGTCGGCAGCCTGCCAGACCTGCAAGACCTAAAGATGCGGTCATTGCAGCAAGAAAACTCCGTCTTGAATATGTGTTTTCTTGCTTTTCATTTTTGGCGGAAGCTAAATTTGAACCTGCCCGGTTCAGATCAATCCAGTATTTTTTTCCTGTATTTTTCTTGTTCATTTTCATCTGTGACACCCCCAGCAGTCTGTTGGAGGTGATATTTTCTTATTTTTTATAAATTCTTCCGCATATTCAATTTGTTTTTTTGTTGATCTCCAGCTCATATTTGTAATTTCATCCTGATTCCTGATATGTTCTACAGGATTCCTGTGGCAGTCGAGGCACCAGCTCATACTTAAAGGTTCTTCCTGTATTACTACATTCATCTGATCGATCCTGCCGTGACAGCTTGAACAGCCCACACCTGAATTCAAGTGAGCGCTGTGATCAAAATAAACATAGTCCGGCAGATCATGAACACGGATCCACTCAATTGGTTTTCCCGATTCAAAACTTTCCCGGACAAGGCGCAGCTTTTCCCCTATCGGTCGGATCTTTTTATGGCAGTTCATACATGTCTGAGTAGGAGGTATGTTTGCAACGGCAGAAATTTCCACAGAATTATGACAGAATCTGCAGTCCAGTCCCAGCTCATATACATGGCGTTTATGACTGTAGGAAACAGGCTGCTCGGGTCTGTACCCCACATCTGTATACTCAGGTGAACCAAAATACCATACCAGACCAGTTCCGGAGACAGCAGTAATGATACAGACCAGGATAATAATCAAAGGCAGTTTATTTGTCCATTCAGGAAAAATCTGTGCCAAATACCCCCCCGTCAATACTACTAAAATCAGAGTAATTTCAAAAAATTAGAAATAGAACCAATTTGATAAATAAAATTTCGAAAAAATTAAAATGCTCTATCTTTCCCCAAAATGTTATATAAATATAATAATTAGCTTGAAAAAAAGCAAAAATTAAATTACGGTTTTCAAGTAAAAAAACATTGAAATGATAAGTATGAGGAACCATTTGTTTTATTTCAGTTAACTTTTTCACTGCAAAATCCCCCTGTTTTACAGCATCAACAAATTATTGTACTGCAAATCGGTTTGAAAAATAAAATTTGAAAAATACATTAGAATCAAAGAAAATTAAACTGCGTTTTTAAAAACAGAAAGGATAAGTCATGGCAAATACTTCCTTTTCAAGAAGAGATTTTTTAAAAAAATCATCCATCGGGATGGCATCAATTGCAGCATTTAAAGATTTAAAAAGAACTTCTTCCGTCAAATCAAAACAATCAAACGATAAGATCATTTACAGGAAACTCGGTAAAACGGGTATTAAACTCCCCATAGTTAACATGGGTGTAATGAATGCGGACAATCCGGCAGTGTTGAAAAGAGCATATGAACTCGGTGTCCGGCACTTTGATACTGCATGGCGGTACGGAGAGAATAACGAGAAAATAGTTGGTCAGGTCATAAATGAGTTG
>JBHPGK010000114.1:0-11274 GCA_042570605.1 Candidatus Zhuqueibacterota bacterium | reverse complement strand
TGCCAGGATCATTACAATATAAAGCGGAAGAAGCGGTTTTATGACCTTTGGTACTGTTGTTTTTCCAATACTGACGCCCAGGAACAACAGAGTCCCTACCGGTGGCGTCGTTAATCCGATACAGAGGTTCAATACCATAATGATCCCGAAATGTATCGGGTCAAAACCCAGGTTTACAACAACAGGCAAAAATATGGGAGTGAAAATAAGTACTGCGGGGGTCATATCCATAAACATCCCGACGAAAAGAAGGATCATATTAATAAGCAGCATGATAACTATTTTATTATCAGACAAAGAAAGAAGAGCAGCACTAATATTCTGGGGTATACTGAGATAAGCCATCACCCATGACATTGCTACACTGCACCCGACCAGGAGCATAACGATTGCCGTTGTTGTTACAGTCTTAATAAGGATATCGGGTAGATCCGTTATTTTAACTTCTCTGTAAACAAGAACAGATAATATGAAAGCATATACAACAGCGACAGCAGCAGCTTCGGTTGCGGTAAAAATACCCGCAACAATTCCCCCGATAACAATAAAAACAAGTATTAGACTTAGAAGTGCACTTATAAAATTCTTCAAAACCACCAAAAATTTAACACGCTGGCCTAATTTTTCTCCCTTCCTGAAAGCTTTTACGGCAACTACGCTCATCAGGAAAATTCCAACCAGAACACCCGGAAGGTAACCTGCAAGGAAGAGAGCCGCAATTGACAATCCCCCGCATGCAAGCGAATAAACGATCAATATATTGCTGGGAGGGATTAACAGACCTGTTGTTGAGGCGGTAATTGTTAAAGCAGTACTGAATTCACGTGTAAATCCCTTTTTAGTCATTGAGGGTATCATAAATGCGCCTATTGCTGAAACCGCCGCTGCAGCAGACCCGGATATTGCGCCGAAAAGCATACTTCCCAGAACATTCACATAAGCAAGACCGCCGGGCATCCATCCTATCAGCGACATTGCAAAATTAATGATCCTACGGGCAATACCCCCTCTTCCTATCAACATACCGGCAAGTATAAAAAATGGAATTGCGAGCAGTACGAAACTGTCGATCCCGGTGGCTGTCTGCTGCGCCATCCCCGTAACTACCGGAATAAAATCTGAGCTTAACATCAGACTTGCAGCAGCTCCCGCAAGCAGACAAAATGCTATGGGAACATTAATTATCATCAATAAGACAAACACTATAATCAGTACTAATACTTCAAAACTCATGAAAATTCCTTTTTCAGATGTCTTCTACAACTTCATTTTCCTCAGCTTTATTATTAAAAATCGCTGCTACTGAATAATAGATCATTAAAAGACCTGTTAAAGGCAGTACCGAATAAATATATCCCATTTTTATCTGCAGGGCGGGGCTGATCTGATTAAGTTTCAGCGTGATATACATCAGCCTGATCCCGCCGACGACAAAAACCAGCAGACAGATGAGAATAACAATGCTGTTAATAATTATATCTAAAACTTTCTTTTGCTTTTCCGATACATAATTCGATAATATATCGATCCCCAGATGAGCTTTTTTTCTCAGCGCATATGCAGAACCCAACAGCGATATCCAGATAAGCAGGAAAATAGCAAGCTCTTCGGTAAATGAACTTGGATCGTTCAATACAAATCTCGTCAGGACCTGCCAGACAACATCAAGCACAATCACTGCCATTAAAACTATCAAAATCCACCTTATGACAAATTCCAGTATATTATCAAATTTTTTCATTTCGTTATCCCCATAGAACTTTTGGTTCTTCCGAGTTTTAGTTTGAAATGAGTATAAATATTTGAAAGGGACATCCAAAACCTCTAAATTTAAGTTTTAACTAATAGTCTTAACAAAAGCAGAGAAAGAAATGTCCCCAAGAATGATACACCAATATTTCAGGAAATCGCATAGTCGAATTCAAGTAATTTGTTGCTTTGTCATTCCAGCGAAGGCTGGAATCCAGTTCTTTATTTTTGTATTTTTTTCTCGCTTCAGTTTATCATTAATATTTTTGAAATAAACCGGGTCACGTACTTTCTGTTTTTTTGTAAATCCCTCAAACAGACCCTTTTTGTTTTCATAGACTCTTCTTTTAAGATTATTTGCAACACAGGTATAAAGAGTTCCGTTTCTCTTTGATGCAAGTATATTGACGTACTAATTTTCCATTTATCATGTTTACTGGATTCCAGCCTTCGCTGGAATGACAGAATATTTCTTGTGGTTAAATGTAACAATACAAATCCCTGAAGAACTTAACTTTTAAGAAGATTTATTTTATCGCCTGAACTTCCTCAATTATCCGGTAGATCTCTGTTCCCTTATAAGATTCATAAACAGATTTAACTGCCTGCCTGAATTTTTCCTTATCCGGATAATGAATTTCCACTCCCGAAGATTTAAGTTCATCCAGTATCTGCTGTTCTGTTTCCTTCCATAATTGTTTTTGATACTCAACCGATTCATCAACAGCAGCCTGCAGTATATTTTTCTGCTCTTCACTCAATTTATTCCAGGTATGTGTGCTGATCAGTAAAACATCAGGCGGTGATGTATGTTCATCGATAGAGTAGTATTTACATAATTCATAATGCCTTGAATAAAAAAATGACGGCGGATTATTCTCTGCAGCGTCCACTATTCCCTGCTGCAGAGCAGAGTACAGCTCTCCCCATGATATAGGAGTTGAGGAACCTCCCAATGCCTGTATTGTCTGAATAGACGTCTGGCTTTTCATGACACGCACCTTTAAACCGCTCAGATCTTCAGGTTCCAGAATGGGGAAGTCTTTTGTATAAAAACTTCTGCTCCCTGCATCATAATAACACAGACCCCTGATCAGAAACTGCTCTCCTGAAAGAAGTATCTGCTTACCAATATCGCCCTGTAATACTTTCCAGCGGTGCTCATAATCACGGAAGACATAAGGTATACTGAACACTTTGAGTTTTGGTACAAAATTTTCCAGAACTGCCGAAGAGACTTTGGTAATGGATATCAAACCGATCTGGACCAGTTCAATAAGCTCCCGTTCTGATCCCAGTTGACCGTTTGGGAATATCTCAACCCTCATTTTCCCTTCGGATTTTTCTTCAACCTTTTCCGACATGTACACCATACCCTTATGCACAGGGTGATTTGTATCCAAACCGTGCGCCAGTTTGATAACCGTTACTTCTTCACTGGCTCTGCCGCAAGCTGCCAGCAGAACAAACAATACAGGCAGTATACAGTAAAATTTTCTATCCATTTTTCTCATTGGACAGACCTTTTATGTCCGGATATTTCTGAGTTATTTTTATTGCTAAACTTATCAAAACCCGATTTTTTAAAAATTCAGCGTATTTGGTCTATTTTAAGGATTGAATTTATCAGAGTCAATTAATTTATATTCAAATTTTGATACAATTAAATTTTATCGCCCGGTTATGGTTTCAAATTTTTTTTAAATACAATATCCCCTTTTTCAACTCCCGCTTCCCGGGCAACGACGCCGCATTTTGCTTTAAGCAGAAAATAGATATTCTGCGGACTTCCGCTTAAAGTCTCAAAATTACCGTGCCCTTTGCCAAGTATCAAATCAGCATCTTGAAATTCTTTATTAAATTCCTTACTCGTATTTTTAAAATTTATCCCGATATCGTCAGAGCCTGTCTCGATTACAGGAACGAGTCCGGTGATTCCGGCAGTTTCAGCATCTTCCGGCATTGCATCATTAATTATTGGACCTGATTTCACAGCATATACAATGTCAATATCATACGAAAGCAGATGTTCAACAAGGATCCTGTCAAATACTATCTCCCCGGAATTATCACCCAAAAACAGCAGTTTCCTTCCCGGTTTTAATTCGTTTCTAAAGTGTTCGATGTCATTTACCGCAAAGGGAGTGTCAAGTATCTCCCGGACATCCTTTTTCAGGTCGAATTTTTGCCCTATACCGAGGTCGATAATATTCCCGGCGACCGCAATATGAAGTGCAGTATCGAGCGGATTTTCCGATTGCGATAAAATATTTTGCATCTCGGGCAGCATTAGAAGCGCCTGCCTGTTTGTCTTTTCCTTTATCTCCTTATACGGGTCTTTAACACCGGTTACATCAGATACTATTCTGTAAATCACGGTCGATACTTCAGCAGGATTCTTCTCAAGGTCAGCCTCGATTATCCATCTGCTCACCTTGTTACAAACCTCCCTTTGATGTATCTCGTCATCGGTGACAAGTTTTACTGTATTTAATGCCTGTTTAAGCAGGCATACCAGACATTGAAGATCGGACTTCATGCAAATTTTTCCCTTTTTATCTTTAAAGAATTTCATTAGCAATAAACTTGTAAAGTAATATCCTAAAATATAAAAAATTGAATTAATAAAAAAACGAAAAAAATCTATTGACATTTGAACCGTAATTAATTATTTACTTTTATTGGAAAGAATAACCACTAAGGCACGAAGAAGACAATTAATAATTAATAGTAAGAAGAAGGCTGAGGCTGAGAAGAGGGAAAACACTGCTCGCAGAGACGCAGAACTAACAATTAAGAATTAATAGTTAATAATTAATAGTAAAGGGAAGGAAGGATATTTCTCGCAGAGACGCAGAGAACGCAGAGAGGAAAATCTACCACAAAGGCACGAAGAAGACAATTAATAATTAATAGTGAATAGTCAGAAGAAGGCTAAGGCTGAGGCTGAGAAGAGGGAAAACACTGCTCGCAGAGACGCTAAGAACGCAGAGTAAATTTGATTTTTACATTTTAGTTTTGATTTTTACATTTTGTCCGCCGGAGGCGGATCTGCCTCTGGCAGAATTTTTGATTTTTTTTAAAGGGGTAATCATGAAACATGATAGATATGTGATCGGGATAGATTTCGGGACGGATTCGGTAAGGACAGTTATAGTAAATGCAGCTAACGGGGAGAAGGTTTTTAGTTCTGTGCAGAATTTCACGCGCTGGAGTAAAGGTCTGTACTGCGATCCCGACAGGAACATGTTCAGGCAGCATCCGAAGGATTATGTTGAAGGGCTGGAGAACACGGTAAGAGAGGCGGTTACAGGATGCGGAGGAGATATTGCCCGGAATATAACCGGCATCTCAATCGATACGACCGGTTCCACACCCGCTCCCGTTAATAAAGAGGGCGTACCGCTTGCAATGTTACCGGATTTTGAAGAGAATCCCAACGCAATGTTTGTCCTGTGGAAAGACCATACTGCCGTGAATGAGGCGATAGAGATAACAGAACTTGCCCGGAAATGGGGCGGAGAAGATTTTACCAAATATTCAGGTGGTATTTATTCTGCAGAGTGGTTCTGGGCAAAGATACTGCATATTATACGAACCGATAAAAAAATACGTGATACGGCGTATTCATGGGTCGAGCACTGCGACTGGATGCCTGCACTGTTGACGGGGAATACCGACCCGTTGAAGATCAAGAGGAGCAGGTGTGCTGCAGGACACAAGGCAATGTGGAATGAGAGTTTCGGCGGGCTGCCGTCAAAAGAGTATTTGATAAAGTTAAACCCGTACCTTGCGGATTTGAGAGACAGGTTGTATAACGACACTTTCACTGTTGATGTGCCCGTGGGAAAACTGAGCAGAGAATGGGCGGAAAGGCTCGGGTTGAGTACAAATGTGATAGTAGGTGCCGGCGCATTTGATGCCCATATCGGTGCTCTGGGAGGTGAGATCGAGCCGTACTATTTATGCAAGATCATCGGGACATCCACCTGCGATATGCTCGTTGCGCCGTCTAATGACATTGGAACGAAGCTTGTACGGGGTATCTGCGGGCAGGTAAACGGATCGATTATCCCCGGCATGACCGGGATGGAAGCCGGGCAGTCCGCTTTCGGCGATGTTTATGCATGGTTTAAGGATATCCTTGAATGGCCCTTGAAAAATGTAATAAGATCGACGGACATTTCTCAAAATGCAGCAGAAAGAATAATACCTGAACTTTCACTGCAGGCGGAAAAGGTGCCGGTGGACGTTTCGGGTGTTATTGCACTCGACTGGATAAACGGAAGAAGGACACCGGATGCGAACCAGCTTCTTAAAGGTGCTGCCGCAAACCTGTCGCTGGGTGTAGATGCCCCGAAATTTTTCAGGGCTCTGGTCGAGTCGACAGCTTTCGGGGCAAAAAAAATCGTCGAAAGGTTTATATCCGAGGGAATAGATGTTAAGGGAATTATTGCTTTAGGCGGGATCCCTAAAAAATCACCGTTCGTTATGCAGGTGTTAGCTGATGTGCTTAAAATGGAGATCAAGATCGTGAAAGCTGAGCAGGCATGTGCATTAGGTGCCGCTATGTGCGCTGCGACGGTTTCCCGTATCTACCCGGCAATTAAAGATGCACAAAAAGCGATGGGAAGCGGTTTTGAGAAAATCGTTTCACCCGATAAGGAAAACGCGGAAATATATAAAAAATTATATAAAAAGTACACTGCATTGGGAGAATTTATAGAGAAAGAATTGACTGAAAAGGATTAACCACAGAGACGCAGAGACACAGAGGAAAAATTAATAATGAATAATTAATAATGAATAGTTCAAAGAATGAAAAAGGGAGAATAACTGAGAACATAAAGGCGGGGATTTTGGCGGATACTCTTAACTCTTTCCGCCAGAGGCGGATCTGCCTCCGGCAGAAACTCCTCCTCTGTGGTCTCTGTGTTAAGAAATTTAACAAGGGGAAATATGAGTAAATATAAAGAGCTGAAAAGAATAGCATATGAGCAGAATATCGCACTGTATAAATATGGAATAGTTCTGTTTACGTTCGGGAATGTGAGTGCGATTAACAGGGATACAGGAGTTATTGCTATAAAACCGAGCGGTAAACCGTATGAGGACATGAAACCCGAAAACATGGTGATCGTTGACCTTGATAATAATATTGTCGACGGCAGCCTGAATCCGTCAACCGATACGAAAACACATATTGTGCTATACAAGAATTTTCCTGAGATCGGCGGGATCGCACACACGCATTCCACATATGCTGTCGCCTGGGCACAAAGTATGAAACCCATCCCTGTGTTTGGTACGACCCATGCGGACATAACATGTTCAGATATCCCCTGCACTTCTGAAATGAGTGACGAAAAGATCAAAGGGGATTATGAAGAAGAGACAGGTAACCTTATAGTTGAAACATTCAAGACTTTATCATATAAAGAGACCGGGATGGTTCTGGTGGCAAATCACGGGCCCTTTTCATGGGGGAAAACGGCGGAAAAAGCGGTACAAAACAGCGTTATGCTTGAAGAACTGGCAAAAACCGCTTTCCTTACACTGCATATTGATCCGGATACGCCAAGGCTTAAAAAGGCGTTGATCGATAAACATTATAACCGAAAACACGGCGAAGGTGCGTACTACGGGCAGAAAAGGAATAAATGAATAATTAAGAATTAATAGTGAATAATTAATAGAAAAAAGATAGCTGAGAAGGAAAAGGATAAACCACAGAGACGCAGAGACACAGAGTAAGAAATTAATAATGAAGAATTAAGAATTAGGAATTAGGAGTATCTACCGGAGGCAGGCAAGCAGATTCGCCTCTGGCGGAAACTCCTAACTTTTCCTCTGTGGCCTCTGTGTTAAAAAAAAGTAAAATGAATATTTAAATATAAAAGGAGAAAATAGATGAAAAATATACCGGAAGTAAAAATGGGTATAATTGCGGTAAGCAGGGACTGTTTTCCAATTGAATTATCCAGAGAACGGCGCAATAATGCAGCAGAAGCCTGTAAAAAGAAAAATGTCCCGGTTATTAATCTCCAAACCATAATCGAAAACGAGAATAATATCGAACCGGCTTTTAAAGAGATCGAAAAACATAAACTGAATGCACTGGTAATATATCTTGGGAATTTCGGACCAGAAGGTCCGGCTACGATCCTTGCACAAAAATTTGACGGTCCGGTAATGATAGCGGCGGCGGCGGAAGAAACCGGGGAAAACCTTATCGGCGGCAGGGGCGATGCATACTGCGGAATGCTGAATATTTCATATAATATCGGGCTGAGAGACTTAAGACCATATATACCTGAGTATCCGGTCGGCACACCGGATGAGATAGCCGATAAGATCAATGATTTTTTCCCGATAGCAAGGATATTACTCGGTCTGAAAAAATTAAAGATATTCGCTTTTGGTCCGCGTCCACAGGATTTCCTGGCTTGCAATGCACCTATTAAACCATTATATGATATCGGCGTGGAGATAATGGAGAACAGCGAACTTGACCTTTATGATATATACCTGTCGGCTGAAGGGAATACAAAGATCAAAACAGTCGCCAAAGATATGGCGGCTGAGCTCGGCGCCGGGAACAATTACCCTGACCTGCTCAATAAACTTGCCCAGTTCGAGGTGGCTTTAATTGAGTTTTTAGAGAATAACCTCGGCGCTTCAGAATACGGAGTTTTTGCCAACAAGTGCTGGCCCGCTTTTGAAAAATATTTTACTTTTGTACCGTGTTATGTCAATTCCCGGCTGGCATCACGCGGAATGCCGGTCTCCTGTGAAGTCGATATATATGGGGTTCTGAGCGAATATATAGCCGCCTGCGCATCGGAGCTTCCCGTGACACTTCTCGACATTAACAATACAGTCCCCTACGACATGATCAGATCTTCAAAGGTTAGATTCAAAAATTATAAACCCACCGACCTTTTCATGGGATTTCACTGCGGGAATACGCCGTCGTCATGCATGGCTGACCCAGCTATGAAATATCAGCTTATCATGCACCGCCTTATGGAGCCCGGAAAAGATCCCGACATTACACGCGGCACACTTGAAGGAAAGATCAAACCCGGTGAGATCACTATTTTAAGACTTCAATCCACGGCTGATACAGTTTTAAAGGCTTATGCTGCTGAAGGCGAAGTGGTGGACGTCGATCCAAGATCATTCGGTGCAATTGGTGTTTTTGCGATACCTGAAATGGGAAGGTTTTACAGGCATGTTCTGATAGAGAAACGGTTTCCCCATCATACTGCAGTTGCGTTCAAAAAAATCGGGAAATATGTGTTTGAAGTTATGAAAATGCTGAATGTTGAGGACATTTCCTGTAATTTACCGGAAGGAGTTTTTTATAAAACGGAGAATCCATTTTAAGAGAAGAAATTTCTCGCAGAGACGCTAAGAACGCAGAGAGAAATTAAGAATTAATAGTTAATAGTTTCTGCCGAAGGCAGATCCGCCTCTGGCGGAAATAGTAAAAAGAATGTTGAGGAATAAGAAAACCACATGCTCATTACTTTTTACTCTATGCGCTTTGCTCTATGCTCTATGCGCTATGCCCCTATGCTCTATGCGCTATGCTCTATGCGCTATGCTTTTCTCTCTTCGTGCCCTAATGTCTTAGTGGTATAATTTATTAACAGGTAAAGGGGGATCATGGAAACAACGACAATTACCGGTTTTGGCGCTCTGGACTGGTTTACTCTTGGTTTGTTTCTGCTGGGTCTTGTAGGAATATTGATCTGGGTTCTGAAACAGAGAGAAGATACATCCGTTGATTATTTCCTTGCAGGCAGGGATGCCGGATGGATAGCTATCGGGGCATCTATTTTTGCTTCGAATATTGGATCGGAGCATCTTGTCGGTTTAGCCGGAACGGGAGCTGAGAGCGGGCTTGCAATGTCGCACTGGGAGATCCAGGCATGGCTTATACTGGTCCTCGGATGGGTCTTCGTCCCTTTTTATGCAAGAAGCAGAGTATTCACAATGCCGGAATTCCTGGAAAAAAGGTACTGTTCCGGTGCCCGTACGTTTTTATCCATCATTTCCCTTGTAAGCTATGTTCTTACAAAAGTCGCTGTGACGGTCTATGCGGGCGGTCTTGTTTTCAAAACGGTTTTCGGGATCGACAAAATGTTCGGGATCGACTTTTTCTGGATCGGCGTCATTGTCCTTGTGGTGATTACAGGGCTGTATACGATATTCGGCGGCATGAGATCGGTGCTTTATACGTCTGTACTGCAGGCGCCGGTACTTGTTATAGGTTCTGTTTTTATCCTGATATTCGGATTGTCAAAACTGGGCGGCTGGGGTGAGTTTGTCAAGATGGCAGGTGATAATATTCATATTTTCCGCCCTGCAGATGATCCGCAATTCCCATGGACGGGTGTTATTACGGGGTCTGCTATCATAGGATTCTGGTACTGGTGCACAGACCAGTATATTGTCCAGCGGACACTTTCGGCAAAAAACCAGCAGCAGGCACGAAGAGGTTCGATTTTTGCCGGCTACCTGAAACTTCTTCCCGTTTTTATTTTCATGATACCGGGTATGATCGCTTTTGCATTAAGCAGGAAAGGACTGCTGCCTCTGGAAAACTCAGATGCCGCTTTTCCGACAATGGTTTCTACTCTTCTGCCGGCAGGTTTAAAAGGTATTGTGGTCGGCGGTCTTATGGCGGCGCTGATGAGTTCTCTTGCATCACTGTTCAATTCCACCGCTACGTTATTTACAGTCGATTTTTATAAGCGGTACCGCCCGGAATCATCAGAAAAACATCTGGTTTTTGTAGGAAGGATGGCAACAGCCGTTGTCGTGGTATTAGGAATAATCTGGATCCCGCTGATGAAACTCGTGGCTGATGTACTTTATGTATACCTGCAGAATGTTCAGTCACTGATAGCGCCGGCTATTGCTGCGGCATTTATCATGGGAGTATTTTACAAAAAAACAACCGGGGCAGCAGGTCTTGCAGGAATGGTAACCGGTTTTACACTCGGGATGTTCCGGCTGGTACTTATGATATTCCAGAAATATCTTGCACCAGACGGGCTGTTTCAGAAAATTCTGGATATTAACTGGCTGCATTACTGCACTTTCCTTTTCATAATCAGCGTAGTGATCATCTGGGTTGTCAGTTTGTTTACTAAAAAACCGGAAGAATCTCAGATTAGAGGGTTAACATACGGGTCCGGCTCACCGGAGCAAATAGCTGAAACCAGGGCAAGCTGGGATAAGTGGGATGTAATACATACGGTAATAATACTCAGTATAGTAGCAGCTTTTTATATATATTTCTGGTAGACAGGAGATTATTAACGATTAGTAGATTTTAGTAGAAACAATATTAAAAATTAAAATGAAAAAATCAAAACTACATTGTAAAATGTAAAATGAGGAAAATACTGTTAAATTTTGAGACAATAAAAGTTAATATCTGGTTTTAACATAATTTATCAGTAGTGTCCGGTAAAACTGGAAAAAAGTAATATTTAATATATTGTTTTAACA
>JBHPGK010000113.1:0-11377 GCA_042570605.1 Candidatus Zhuqueibacterota bacterium | reverse complement strand
GGTGGGTTGTATATGCAAAGATCAAGTAATACTCCAATATTATCAAGTTTTCCCATTTGATTTCTGATCGACTGCATGGAATTTCGAAATTCCCTGTTTGCCCCGGGACTTCTCTGAATATCATCTGCCATCTCCCTCATCCGTTCAAGCTGCCGCTGCATTCTGGCAGCCTCTGAAGACTCCATTTCACGATTGGTTTCTCCTGCCTGAGCTTCTCTTTGGATATTCTGTCCTTCATTTTGTCCGGATTCGGTTTCACTTTCACGGGATACCCTGTCATTTATTGATTCTGAGATCTCGTTGTATTTCTGCAGCAGTTCTCTCACATCTTTTAAAGAGCGGTTCAACTCTTCTTCTTCAGTCATAGGGAGCTTACTTTCAAGTTTACGTATTTGAGAATCAAGACGTTCAATACTTTCCTGGATTTCGTATTCCTTGATCTTTGCATATACAACCCACCCGTCATCGATCGCATTTTTAGAAAGCTGCATATTCCTGTCAAGACGTTCCCGCTTCAGGTCATTCTGAAAGTTTTTTAACGTTGCTGTTATATCAGGGTCCTCTTTTTTTGTCAACTCCTCGATGACCTGTGCCTGTTCTTCTATACTTTTAAGTTCATCATAATTACTGTTTCTTTTACCGGAAAGTCTTTCAATATCGGAAGTGTCCATCCTGTTCTGTCTTTTTTCTCTTAGATCCTTGTACGTCCTGTCAAGGTCTCTGTCAAAATTATCTTCCTGTTCTTTGAACTGTTCAAATTTACGTACGAAATTCCCAGTCATTTCGCGGTAATTATCAGCCTGTGACATCTGCAGGTCCGTCTTTAATTGTTCAAGTTCATTCAGCGCCATTTGCTGGTGTGAAAGAGCTTCCTCCGGGTTATTGTTTTTCAGTTCTTCTTCTGCTTTTTTCATGTTTTGGGAAATTCTATCCATCCTTTGCTGGGTCTGACGGGACAACTGCTGGTTGTCCCGTGACATATTCCGCAGTTGATTTGCCAGTTCCTCCGCCTGCTGACGCAGGTCTTCCTGGTCTCTTTTTAAACGGTCTAAAGCTCTTTCATCTTCCTCATTTTGAATATTATTCTGTGCACGTTCGGCGAGTTTTTCCTGTCTCCTTGCAAGATCCTTTATCTTCTGCAGTGCTTCATCAACTTCCTGGCTCTGCTGCACCTGCTCCCGCTGCTGCTGCATTTCGTACTTCTGCTTGGAAATATCCAGCTCAAGGTCCATTAATTCAGATATCCTGTCATTCCCTCCTCCTCCGCTGTTACTTCTTGACCCTCTCTGCTGCATTGCAACCTGTCTTTCATTATTCAGAGCTTCTGCACGGAGCAGGTAAGTTAGAGCCTGCTGTTCCTCTTTTAGTGCTTTTCTCAGATCAGGTTTTTCCAGTTCTACAAGTGCTTCGGACATTTCGTTAACAGCACTCTTCAGGTTTTCAATTAGTTTCCTTACATTTTCATCTGGATTTCGCGTCATCGATTCAATTTGAGTTAAACGCGAATTGATATTATCTTTAAGCTGTGATTGAGCTGTTGAAATAGAGAGTGCTGAAACTATAAATTCATCTTCAGGAATTGTCTCTTTTGTGCGTTCAAGTTTCCATGTTGCACTGATAATTTCCTGCTGGTTAAGTACGATCTGGCTCTGACTGCCGCCGCCGGGTCTGCTGCCGCCGTTACTCCTTGACTGTGAAAAACGTGTGTCAAGAGATGTTATCTCGATAAAATACATGTCGGAATATTCAGGTACATTTTCGGCGCAGTTGTCTCCGGCTTCAATATAATATGATATTACATCACCGGGCTGCAGGTCATATTCCTCCAGATAAAATAAGTGTGAAGATGAAATGTTCTTTTCACCTTTTGTTTTGTCGTCAAGTATTTTAACGGTTTTATCATCTTCTCCGTTAACGGAATATTTTATATTGACACGTTCTATACCGTAATCGTCGGTTACCGTTGCAGCAACCAGTATCTCCTCTACAAGATTGGCGCGGACATCCCGCTGAGGTTCAGTAATGTGAATAATAGGTTTTTCATCATTGACCGGAGTTATCTGGTACTCTTCGGGAAATTTGCTATGCTGATCGCGTGAGTCGGCAAGGTCAATATAGTAATACCCTGAATCCGTCAGGGGGATTGTTGTTTCAAACTTATTTTCACCTGCCCCATTTAAAGGAATCGAGGTGTTTTTGTCTATTACCATATTACCCGAAACTGCGCTGCCGCTGGTTTCAATAGTAATGGAAACATTTGAGCCCTTCAATCCTATGATATCTCCTGTGTTTTCCTCTATCCTGGGCGGCAAGCCAATATAATCCGGATAAACGTATTTCAAATCTATCTTTGTGACTTTTGGGAATTCATAAAGAGATATTGTAAATTCCTGTGATTTATCATTCTGATATTGCACATAATATCTTACCGGTTCCTGGACGTTAAAAAATTGATGTATAAAAAGAGGTTTATCCAGACCTTTCTCCATTTTCAGATTTCTCCAGATATCTTCACCTGAAATATAATGCAGAATAACATCCACTTCTGTTTCCTGATTTATTTTTACAATTATCTCCTGCGACTCACCCTTTTCGATTTGTATATCCCCGGGTTCTACAGACATGGATTCCTGTTTTAACTCTGCAACAGGATTAAATGACATATCCATGCTTCCTAAAAGGTTTGAAATATCGTTGAAAAAAGTATATAAAAATATCAGGAAAAGAACCAGTACTGCATTTGATATATAGTAAAGAATTTTCTCTTTTTTTCTATCAACGACCGCGGAAGGGTCTATAAATCTCGTCTTTGAAACGGCGTCATCGATAAGCTGATCGAGAATAAGGTCTTTTTCCTTTCTTGAATGACTTCTACTGACCTCAACGGCGCTGTTGATCCGGTCTTCAAGATCAGGGAACTTCTCTTCTATATAAAGAGCTATCTGTTTATCATCATATTTCCTTATAGCAGGACGCAGTACATTATTGATAAGAAAATATAAAACTGTGACCGAAGCAGCCGTAAACTCTATACCGCGGATCAGGGGAGATACATCAGAAATATATTCAATTAGTAAATACAGTAGAAAATAAGATACAAATGAAATAATTATATATGACAAACCCTTCTTAATTGCCCGTTTTTTCCACTGTGCTTTGACATCCCGGATAAAACTCCTGATTTTATATGAGGTCATGTACATAAAATTTATCCTTCATTATTTATGAGTTTACGGTTTTCTCATAGTATAATAATTTACTCTTTCCTGTTTTCTTTTTTAAAACTCTTATTTGCATAAAATGTCTCAAATGCAAATACCAGTATTATTACCATTAAAAGATATTTCCAGATTTTCTGGTTTCTTTCTTCATCCCTGTCGTTTTCAAGAACTGAGCCGATAGATGCCATTCTTTTATTCTCACCTTCTTTGGATACTATCGAAAAAGCTTCCTCTGAATTACGATAAGTTAAATCTGATTCCTTAATATCAACATTTACCGAGAAGTAAAAACTTCCCGAGTTTGAGACTGCGTAATAATTACCCGGTATATCAGTTTGTGCGAATCTTGCAAATCCTGTTTCATCAATTGTAATAATTGATTTATTATTATCCGGTGAGACTATTTCCCATGTTTCACCTGAATTGCCTCTTAATAGTACAGTTTGCCCAACCAGGTAAGAACTCCGGTTTTCTTCTTCAGATACGGCATATTCAGCCAGTTGGTATAAAAACGGGACATAAATGTCATGCACAGGAAAATCTGTCCAGGAAGTATTAAAAGAAGATGTATAAACGAAGATTCTGCCTTTTCCATGTTTCTTTTCTATCAAAAATGGGTGTCCTGAATCATAAGAACCAAGGACAGAAGCAGAACTGTCCGGTGAGATCTCAAGATACCGCCTGAATTTTGGTCTGAACAATTCTCCTGTACCTGACTCGACGAACAGTGAAAAGACAGGATGCCTGAAATTTACATCAGTGATGATCGCATCTTTTACTGATGAATTTTGTATATCATTCTCATTAATTAATTCCCCTATACCAAATCTTTGAATGATAGAAGAGGCTGACCCTGTATTAATATTATCACCGAAAGAAAATATTACATTTCCACCATCAGATACATATTCCTCTATTGAAGACACCCGGTTGTTTGAGAGCGTTCTAATATTTGCCATAATAACCATGTCATAATTTTGAAGATTATTTTTTGATATTCCTGCCGTTGTGGTTGTAGAATATTTGAATATTGAAGCATCTCCAAGGTCAAAAGCACTCTTCAGAAAGAAATTATCATTCTGTCTGACAGAAGGCTTTCCGTCGATACAAAGGATACTCGGCAAATCTGTAACTTCAAATGTAAAGTAGTAACGGTTATCAGCTTCCAGATTGTCCTCACTAATGGCAATATTACCCTGAAAAGAACCCTTTTTAAGATCGAATTTTTGAAAAAATGCCTGGCTGCTCCCGGAAGTTAAATTCCGGCTTTCAGTCTCTTCATTTGAAATATTTAAAAAACATGTATTTGGAGAATTTTCATTTTCCCATATACCGGCTATCTCTGCCTTAAACTCTGCCGCCTTGATCTTATTTGTTTTACTTTGCTTAAGATGAAATTTGTTTATGAAAGAATTAGTAACCTTATCCTGAGCGATATTTACAGGGATAAAAGTGATATTAGGATCTAATTTCCACTGTTGAAACTGGCTGGAAAAAGCATAATCCTGAAAATCCGATACCATCATTACTACACGCTGAGGGTTATTTGCATTTCTAAGGAGCTCTTCGCAAAGCTGCAAAGAATTGTAATAATCGGTTGTCCTGTAGGAAGGTCTTATATTCTGTTCTATGGAGTTTCTTAATATTCCTTTATCGATAGTGAAAGGAATCAGCTGCTGAGCAAAATCAGAGAAAACAATTATTGATATTTCATCTCTGCTGCCGCTGTTATCGACTATATCTTTTGCTTCTTCTTTGAGGCGTTCTAAAGAAGAGCCGTATGACATGCTGTATGAGTTATCCGCAAGAATTACAATTGATTTATCCTCTTCTCCGGCATTAAGTTGTATTTTTTCTTTTGGGAAAAAAGGTCTTGCAAAAACAAACGCCAGAAGGGCAAGAATTGCTGAACGGATTATGAGTAAGATCAGATCTCTCAAACGCCTTCTCTTAATAAGTTCTCTGGGTGACGCTTTTAAAAAGATAAGTGAGCTGAAAGGAATCTTTTTAGCACGCTGTTTCCGTGTAAGGTGTATTATTAACGGAATAAGTGCACCTGCAGCAGCTATTAAATATATCGGATTGATAAATGACAATTATTATCCTTATTTATTAAAAGTTACATATGTTTTACCCTGGACGCCAGATATTGAAATAATGCAAAATCCAGGGGCATATCTGTGGTAAACCTGTTATAATCTATGCCGAGTAAAGCGCATTCCGTCCGTACCTTCTCTTTAAATTCCTCAAAATTCCTGAAATATACTTTTTTTGCATCCTCACCCACGATCATGATTTTTTCTCCGGTCTCCATATCTTCAAGTTCAATAATATCTTCAAAATTGAAATCTGCTTCTGCCGGATCGAGAATTTGAAAAAGGATCACTTCATTACTGTTGAAAGACAGATGTTTCAGCCCGTCGATAATTTCATCAGCGTTATCCAGAAAATCAGATATTATAATGATGATGCCCCGGTTCTTTATTGCGTCAGCCATTTCGTGGAAAGGTTTTCCCAGGTCAGATATTGTACCGGGTTTTAAATTATCAAGAACTGCAAGTATATTATGAAGATGTCCCATTGTGCTTTTAGGAGGGACTATGTCAGATATCTTATCATCGAACAGATATAATCCTACACTGTCTCGCTGTTTTACCATAAAAAAAGCCAGTGAAGCAGCGAGATAAGATGCATATTCTATTTTATTGATTTTTTTAGAAGCATATCCCATGGAATTACTGATATCAAGTAATATGTGACATGTTGTATTGGTCTCCTCGGCAAATTCTTTAACATAAAGCCTGTTTGTCCGGGCAAACAGTTTCCAGTCTATATGCTTGGGTTCATCACCAGGCACATAAGAGCGGTACCCCATGAACTCGACACTGAATCCTTTATACGGGCTTTTATGCAGCCCGGATACAAAACCTTCAACCACTGAACGTGCAATTAGTTCGAGGCTGGAGATCCGTGACAGGATTTCCGGGTCCAGGAATCTCAGTTTGTTTTTAAATGCAGTAGAATTCATATACTATTCAAAAAAGTATCAATAAATTAATTTCATTTATGCTTACAATCCTGAAGCAGGCTCTTTTATGGAATCAAGTAACATTTCAATTATTTTTTCAGAATCCATTTTTTCTGATTCTGCATAAAAATTCGGTATTATCCTGTGCCGCAGTACCGGATAGGCGAGAGCCCTGATATCTTCAATTGAAACATTAAATCTATTATTGAATACTGCACGGACTTTGCCTCCCAGGAGCAGGAACTGCGATGCCCTCAAACCTGCTCCCCAGTTGATCCATTTATTTATAAACTCAGGTGCATTTGAATCACCGGGGCGTGTGCTGCGTACAAGCTTAACTGCATATTTACCAACGTTTTCAGGTACGTACACTTTTCTTATCAGTTTTTGAAATTGTATTATATCTTCACCAGAAAATATTGTATCCAGTCCGGAATGCTCTTTTGAAGTGGTTTCCATCGCTACTGAAAATTCATCCTCTTCAGATAAATAATCGATAACTATATTAAACATAAACCTGTCGAGCTGTGCCTCAGGAAGAGGGTAGGTGCCTTCAAGTTCTATTGGATTCTGTGTTGCGAGAACGAAAAACGGTTTTTTGAGAAGGAAAGTTTCGCCTCCTACGGTAACCTGATATTCCTGCATTGCTTCGAGAAGGGCAGACTGAGTTTTTGGCGGAGTACGGTTTATCTCATCCGCAAGGATAATATTCGCAAATATAGGACCTTTGACAAACTGAATAGTCCGCTTACCTGTAGACTGATTTTCTTCGATCATATCTATTCCGGTTATATCTGCCGGCATTAAGTCCGGAGTGAACTGTATCCTTTTATAAGTCAGATCGAGAATTTCACCGAGTGATCTGATCAATAATGTCTTTGCCAGTCCCGGAACACCTGTTATCAGACAATGTCCGCCTGCAAACAGTGCGATCATAGCCTGTTCTATTACTTCATCCTGTCCAAAAATCCTTTTGCGAAGTTCTGCGATTATCTTTGTCTTACCATTTTGAAGGTTTTTAAGAACCTCTTCTTCATTGATTTTCTTTTCATCACTGCCGGCTTTAATATCTTTTGGGTCTTTTGAATCACTTGAAACCACTCTTGTCTCCTTTATTAAGTTGTGTTTAATGTGTAAGTGCGTAAATGATTATATTTATTCCCATTTGGAAAGCTGACGTAGAAGCATTATCATAATTATTGTCCGGCCATTCCCAGCCGTCGCCTATGTCCTGGTTAAAACACACGACCATCATCATCCTTCCTTTGTCATCGTACATTGTATAATACTGGTCATCATTTCTCCCGTATCTTCCGCTCACAAGACTCGGGACTTCTAAAGGATCAACCTCATAATATACTTTCCAGATAGGATGATCGTTAGGTATCTCGACCATTTCTTTTTCCGGAAAGGCTTTTTTTATCTGATCGTAAAAGTTATACCACTCATATGAGCCTCTGAAATCGTCAAATAGAATAAAGCCGCCGCGGGTAAGGTATTCCCTTAAATTTTTTGCTTCTTCTTCGGAGGCATTCCAGAAACCGGGTTCACATAAATAAAGAAACGGGTATTCAAATATCTTTTCATCATTCAGTGAGAGTATAAGCGGGAGACCGTGTACTTTTATTTTTGTCGTTCTTTCAAGGGCTTCATAAAGGTTTAGTTCAGCTGTAGGGTAGTCATGCTTCCATGGGGGTGTATACTGACGTCCGCGGAAACCATCGGAACCCGTATTGAATTTTATGCGTACAAACCTGAAACCGTAATCATCTGCTCCCGTACTTACAGGATTTGCAATAATAGAAAACAGGACAAATATTAATAAAATATTCCTGTTAATCAAGTTTTTGAGTAATTTTTTTAACATTGATAAAAACATATTTATATTTGACTTACGGTCATATCGATTTATTTTTATATACGGTTAATTTTGAGTTTTGATGCAATTCAGAAGAAGTTTTTGAGCATCTTTGTAACCGGGTGCAATTTCAAGTGCTTTTAATACTTCTTTTTTGGCATCGTTCGTTCTATTGTCATTATAAAGACTCAGGGCAAGGTTATAGAAAGCCTCTGTTTTATTTACCGGATCAAGAGCAACTATTTTCCGCCTCTGTTCAACTTCTTTGTGAAAAATATTTTGAGCTTTAAAGATTTTAGCCAGTTGCAGATAAGTATCTCTTTCATACGGCTCGATATAAATAGACCTGATGTAATATTTTTCAGCTTCTTTAAATTCGTTTTTTTTTACATATAGACCTGCAAGTTCTCTGGACTCAGCTGCACCATACTCTGTGACATTTAAATACTTTTTAAGAATATTTTCAAGTTTATCATTTTCTTCAAGTTTCCGGTATATCTGCGCAAGTTTTAAATACGGATTATTCCTGTCAACAAAATACGGATAAATCTCCAATGCCTGCAGAAACTTTTTTTCCGCCTCTGTCAGATTATTCTCCTCTAAATACTCTAATCCCTTTTCTAAACTATTAAAATAAGGATTGCCGGCTCTTTTAAGCATTTTATCTTTTATACCTGTGTCTGTTTCCTGATTACTGGAGATGTTATCCAGGCCTACAGCAATGCTGCTCAATTTCTTCAAGTCCTTTTCCAAATAATCAAAAAACTCCCTGTTGATCTCCTCTGGCTTTTTATTAATTACAGACACAAAGTTCTCTTCCATTGTTTTTCTTTCTTTAAAGCCCTGCAGCAGTTCCGGAATAACCTGGTAACCATAAGTTTTAATTAGAAATTCAACGATCTTCATAGACTGGTAATATGCCAGAATGATCCTTCCGGGAAAATCAGGTCTTGTAAATCCGCTGTTTATTTTTTCCAGAGGAAGCAGTTTGTCATGTTTTTTTGCCAGGTATATGTCCAGGTCCATTTTACGTGCCCATTCGGGTCTTGCCATTTCTTCTTCGTAAACCGAGAGCCCTTCGGTTAACCACCTTGGGACGCGGTGGTCGGATAATCCGATTGTCATGACATGCGCGAGTTCATGCCATAATGTCTTTGCCCAGTTATATTCTCCGCTCTCTTGTGCTTTAGGTGTATCGAATGCTACAATATCACCAAAGCAGACACCCAGAAGGTCAAGGTTCGGCAGTCCGCTTATTCGAACCCCGAAATCTGCGTGGTCGTTATATGCCTCGATCAAAATTTTGCCGTCCGGATTATAGTTGTATCTTGTTTTCAGCGAATCATAGGCTTCTTCAGCAACTTTTAGTATTTCATTTCCGATAATTACGCTTTCGGAATTATGGATCTTAAGAGAGAAATGATCGCTTTCAAGTACATCAAAGTTTTTGTACTCATCTATCAGCTCAAGTGAGTTTTTTGCAAAGAGATTGAAAGGATCGTTTTCAAAAGCTGTGTCGAGATGTTCTCTTGCATTATTCACATCTCCCAGACGAAGCTCAGCAGTACCTAAAGCAGCACTGGCTTTCCAGTTATCAGGCTCTGCTTCAACAGCTTTTCTACTGAATTCTACTGCATCTTTATAGCGGAATCTCATACTGCAGTTGGTGGAGATCCTGGTATAATAATCTCCGCAGGATGGATTTATTTCCAGAGCTCTTTTTTCAATTTCTTCATATTTTTCTGTTTGTTCCCTTAAGTGATAAACCGAAGCTAGATTAGCTAAAGACAGTGTAGAAGATGGATTTATATCTAATGCTTTTCCCAAAATTGACTCTGCTTCATCATACCTGCTGTCAAGAATATGCAGTTCAGCAAGAATATTCAGAGCCTCAACATGATTCGGATTTGCTTCGAGTGCTTTTTTTGCAATTTTCTCCATCGCAATAAAACTTTCTACTGACCGGGCATAATCTGCATATAGATCCGCATTATACGGATTTATTTCAATTGCTTCTTCAAAAGTCCGGTTAGCGTCTGCATTATTATATTTTTCATAAAACAGACGTGCCCACCTGTTCAGGTTTTCAATATTATTTTTGTCTTTCCGGTAAGCTGTCCGAAAAGCCTCATTTGCAGGATGAAACTCTCCAAGGTATGCCGCTGCAAGACCTGCTGAAGAAATCTTTTCTGAAGAAGTATATTCCCCACGGAGATATTTATCGTATATTTCAAGATAAAGTTCTTTTGCTTTTTGTTTTTTACCGGTGAGCATGTAAAGATATGCAAGATCTGTATTATTTTCAGTGAAGTTATTATTCAAATTGTGTGCATTACAATAATCCTGTTCTGCCTGATCATATTTACCTGTAGCGGTAAGAAATTTACCCCTGCAATTTAAAAGAACGGAACTCTGCGGATTATCTTTTAAGAGTCTTTCAACTTCTTCTAATCCCTTTGAATATTCTCCGGCTGCCAGGTAAGTTTTAAAATAGGGGAGAACAATTTCAGGATCGTCCGGATTTGATCTATTTAGCAAATCTTTATATGCTTTCCGGGCATCTGAATATTCCCCTAAAGAAAAGAGATCCTTTGCATTATTTATTTCTTCCGGTGTCTGGGCATATAGCTGCAGACATGAGAAAACAAGTGCGAATACGGCTGCTCTTAGAAATGATCTGACGAGTATTTTCATGATTTTAAAATCTGTTCAAAAAGAGATTTTTTCTATAGTTTTGCTTAAATGGAATTCCCATAAAATATAAGAAGAAAGAAGCGAAAGAATCCCACGGGAAGCATAAAAAAGTTTCAGTAAAATATCATCTAAATACAAACCACTTAAATTACTACATGGTTTATACAAAAAAAGTTCCATGAAAAGACCTTTATTATATAATTTTTCCTGTTTTGTTATGCTTTCTCGTATCTTTGCGTTTTCAGGATATAGAACAAAAAAAAACATAAAACTAATTATACAGAATTTGTTTTAGCAATTCCTGGTTTTTTATATTTGATAAAAAAATTACCGCCCCTGACGTAACTCCTCTTACAGATTAGACAAAACAAAAAAAGAAATCTTCCTCTTTTTCCGTATAGATACTATTATATTTTCAAAAGTGCGTGTTTCCTAACTCATTTTTGCTAAAAAACAAATAAAATACTCTCATTATCCAACAGAGGCGGATCCCGCCAAGGCGGGACGTGGGAGTCTGATTTCTCTAAGTTGGATTTACTTGATGTTAAATTGACAATAAACCTACCACAGAGATGT
>JBHPGK010000112.1:0-11478 GCA_042570605.1 Candidatus Zhuqueibacterota bacterium | reverse complement strand
ATCAAAGCTTTATATCTCGTCCCTACGGGACTTTGTAAATTAGGGTTTATTACTTATAAACTATAAACATCTCGTCCCTACGGGACTTAAACCTATATAGATTGTAAGTGCCAATATCAAAGGAATAGCTTAGCCATAAATATGCTTTCAACATACGTATTATCCAGCTCAATTTAATGACGTTTTCTAATTAATATAGTCGATTTGACAACCTGTAAGCATTAAAGATGTCAATATGTTATTCATGTAGAAAATTTCGGGGGAACTTCTCTTGATAATTAACTTGAATAAAAGTTTATTAATCATTATATTTTTAAGACCAAAATTCAAAATAATATCGATTATTTAAATCTCAATAATTTCTATGATTTTACTATGATAATGATCCAGATCACACAACAAAATTACAGGTAGATAAGGATGAACTACGACAAATTCAAAGAGAAATATTTTAATTTACATTATATATTTGGGGCTGTTTCCTTTTTAATTCCACTGATTGTGTATTTTGATACAGTTGCACCAACACTTTCTTTCTGGGACTGCGGAGAGTTTATTGCATGCTCATATACAATGGGTATTCCTCATCCTCCGGGAGCACCTATATATTTATTGATCGGCAAATTCTTTTCTGTGCTTCCTATTCCCGGAGATATAGCATTTAAGGTTAATCTGGTTTCTGCATTGTCGAGTATATTTACAGTTTTGCTTCTCTATTTGACGATTGTACGGCTGGTTAAAAAGTGGTGGCAGGAAGAAAGTTTTATTGTTTATTTTAGTGCCTGTCTTGGTGCATTAAGTTTTACTTTTAGTGATACGTTCTGGTTTAATGCTGTTGAAGCTGAAGTTTATGCTGTAAGTATGTTTTTGACGGCTTTGGTGCTTTATCTGGCGATTTTATGGATGGACAATCATGAAGATTATCATGCTTCACGTTTTTTAATATTTATCGTTTATCTTTTCTGTTTGGCTGTTGGTGTACATTTATTGAGTGTACTTGTAATTCCATCAATATTATTATTAATCCTATTTACTAACAGGAAGGTATTATTCAATTTAAATCTTTGGGCAATCGTACCGGTTCTGATACTTCTCGGGATTTCAGCGTATTTAATTTTGTACATTCGCTCAGGGATGAATCCTTTCTTTGATGAAAATAATCCTGAAACGCTTGGGAATCTCTGGAAATACCTGAACAGAGAACAATACGGTGAACAGAGCCTGTTTCTGTCAATATTTGACAGAGTTGCGCCCTTCTGGGAATACCAGATCAAAAAGATGTATTTAAGATATTTTGCCTGGAATTTTATTGGAGAAGGGACTATTCCCGGCATAGACAGGGGAGCGGCAGAGGTACTGAGTTTCAGAGGATTATATGGTCTGCCTTTCTTACTCGGATTATTCGGAGTTGTTCATCATTTTAAAAGAGATTGGAAAAGGGCACTCGCCATTTTGACTATGTTTATTATTACCGGTGTTGCTATTACAATTTATTTAAATCAGCCGGATCCACAGCCGAGAGAGAGGGATTATGTTTATATTGGATCTTTTTATGCATATGCAATATGGATAGGTATAGGTATGCAGGCTATATTTGAAATGGTAAGAAGTGTTTTTTCTAATATGAAAGACTTATTGAAACCTGCTTTAATTACAACTGGTGCCCTGGTGTTTATCTTTGTACCGTTTAATATGGCAAGAATTAATTATGAATCTCAGGACAGATCAGGAAATTACGTTGCCTGGGATCATTCATATAATATTCTGCAAAATTGTGAAGAAAATGCGATCCTTATTACAAATGGGGATAATGACACATTTCCGATATGGTATCTTCAAACGGTTGAGGGTATTAGGACCGATATAAAAATAGTTAATTTAAGCTTGTTAAATACCAACTGGTACATACAGCAATTAAAGCATCAGCTTGGTGTCCCCATGACACTGAGGGACGATGAAATTGAAAATATAATGCCTGTATTATGGGAAAAGAAACGAACGGTAGTTTTTGAATTTCCAAAATATTTAAGCCGGATTTATAACGGCGAAAAGCCTGAAAATGTAAATTATAATGATAATGAGAAAGTAAAAATGGCTATTGAGATCAGTCCAACACTTGCAGGCAGATTACTTAGAGTACAGGACAGGATGATCTTAGATATTATTTATGCGAACAGATGGAAATACCCCGTCTATTTTGCTGTTACTGTTCCCGAGAGCGGAAAACTGAATCTCAATAAATATTTGAGATTTGACGGGCTTGTTTTTAAATTATTCCCTGAGGATAATCCCAAACCAAAACAGGAAATATTAAATGATGTTATCTATAATAAGCTCCAGGTTAGAAATCTGAATAATCCGGATGTTTACTATAATAAAATGACCAAAGGCTTAATTCAAAATTACAGAAATACTTATGTTCAGATGGTTTCTCTTTTGTTCAATTCGGGTAAAAAGGATATTGCATTGAAAACTCTGGAAAAAATGGAAGAAGATATTCCTGAATATGTAATCCCTGTTGGCAATAATTATGCCCTGGAACAGATCGCTCTTCTTTATTACCAATTGCAAAAACCCGATGAATTTAAAAACAGGCTTGATAAATTAACGAAAAACAGGAATATTTCGGATAACGACCTGCTTAAGTATATAAACTGGTATACATATGAATTGAAAGATTATATCAGGTCCAAAGAATTATGTGAAAAACTTTATTACAAAGATCCGGGCAATGGACGTTATGTCGGAACTTTAGTATCAATTTACGAAGGCTTAAAAGAGTATGATCCGGCAATCTCTATTCTTGATAAATGGCTCCAATTACATCCTGATCAAACTGATGCTGTCAATAAAAGAAATGCAATAATTCAACTTAAGAATAAAGCAGATTCTGACAGTGCAAAACAAAACTAAACACTTATTCAGAGTTTTAGTTTTATCTTTTTTCATCTATCTTCTTTCAAATTCCTTAACTGCACAGGAATTGGCACATCTTGACAAAAGATTTTTGTTTGAGGATGTATTCTCAATGTTTCCCGGAGAGACAGGTTTTGTAAAGAACAGTTCAATTTCCTTTTTCTATTCCATTCCATATAATCTCAAAGATTTAAGCACCAGGTCGTTAAATATAAGTATCCCTGCAGGAAAGTTTTTTTCAATTGAAACTTTCTTTAGTGATTTTGGGACAGATAAATATTCGGAAGAAAAAATCGGTATATCCATTGGAAAAAAAATTCTAACTCATCTGGCTTTTGGGATCTCATTAACCGGAAACCGTTTATCAATCAGGAATTATCCAAATAAGACCGAAGAAAATATTGGTTTTGGTACAACTTTTAAAAACAATAGATTAATTTTTTCTTTTTGCCATGTTTTGAAAAATGGAGGTATGGATAAACCTGTATCATACTTTGAATCCGGGGCTGCTTTATCGAAAAGATTGCATTTATATCTTCTTTTAAAGAAAGAAAATGATTTTCCGGTTCAAAAAATATTAACCATTTTCTTCAGGGAAAATTTACTGTCTTTTGATGGAGGATTCGGAGATAATCCTTCATATTATTCACTGGGATTCTGTTATAGGATAATGAGATACCGGTTTTCTTTCAAGTATAAAGAAGATATGAACCTTGGCAAATCACAATTTTTCTGTTTTTATATTCTAATATGAAAAAAAATACTCGAATTGCCAAAATTATAGGTATCTGGATTCCAGCCTTCGCTGGAATGACAGTTTCTATCTTTTTGTTATTATTGATGTTGTGTCATTCCAGCGTAGGCAGGAATCCAGGTTTATGATGAACACAAAATATATTTTTATTTTTTAACCGGACAGTTATGATTCAATTATGAAAAAAAATATTCTTTTATTCATAATTTTCTCAATTGTAAACATTTCTTATTCTCAGAGTTTTTTAGATTTTATCTTTGATTATGAACAGGAATTCGGCGGATATTCAGAATTTTATGATGTTTATTCTATGGAAAACATACCTAAAGATAACTTTAGAGAATACACAATGCAGCACCCGGAGATTTCTCCTGTTGATCTCCATAAAATATTCGGTTTCGATAATGTTCTGACAAAACTCCTGGATATAAAACTTGATTCTGTATATGTAAACTTCCGGCAGTTATTGAAAAGTGACAATTACTCTACTTCAGGTAAAAGTTATGTAGGCAGCGATTTGAAACAGTCCTCAAGGTTTGAAATTGGATATAAAGATATTAAGATTGGCGGGTTGATAGAGAAGGATGTCGGTGAAGAAAAAATTTCAGATAATTATAATGTCTATCTCAAGCTGAACAACAAATGGATATTTGATAATATTATCTTAGGAGATTACCGGGTAAAATTTGGACAGGGATTGAGTGTGTCTCAGGGATTTGGGGTCAGTAAAGGCGGAGATCCGGTTTATCCGGTGAAAAAGCGAACCAGCAGTATTTCTGAAAACAGGTCGTATAGTGAAGAATTTGGTTTTAAGGGAATTGCCTTTACCTCAAGCTTTAAGGGATTAAATCTGTTTATGTTTTATTCAAACATGAACAGGGATGCAAATATTAATGAATTAGGAGATGTTACAAGCTTCTACATAACCGGGTATCACAGAACGGAAAATGAAATTAGTAAAAAAAACATTCTGAATGAAGCTGCATTCGGAGGCAGAGGTGAAACTGTCTTTAAGGACAGGTTTAAATTAGGACTGAATTATTATTCTGTCAGATACGATAGGAATTTTACTGTTTCAGATGAAGAAAGGCAGACTTTCAATTTCACCGGTAAAAAACATCAAATGTTTTCCATTGACGGAGATTATTATTTTCTTGATAATTATAATATGTTCTTTGAAATTGGAGTCGATCATAATTGGAAAAAAGGGTCGATTTTTGGGCTGTTATCAAATATCAAAAGTGGAGAAGCAGCATTACTTTATAGAAAGTATGAAAGAGGATTTGTCTCATTATTCGGGAACGGTTTTGGAGAAAGCCAGAGTTATTCGAAAAATGAAGAAGGTTTATATTTCGGGTTAAAATATAAGTACAAAAATCTCACATTAAATACATATGTAGACATTTACAGGTATTTATGGCGTTCATATTTCGAATATATGCCGAAAAATGGCAATGATTTTTCGGTCAAGTTAAATTTTAATCTAAAAAAGGGAAGCAGGCTGAATGTTAAATTTTATTCCAAATCGAAAGAGAAAAACCTAAGGCTGCTTGATGAAACAGGAATTGAAAATAATTCATTAATACATAGTAATAGAAATCTTTTCAGAGTCGAATACCGTTTAGACAAAGGTAAATTCGTGTATAAATTTTCACTCGAACATGCAAATTATAAAGAAGAGGGATACTTTGGTAGTATTGGACATAACTATAAAGCGAAGGGCAATTTGATAGAGAATTATTTTAACTTTTCACCTCTAAAATCTTTGAGAATTATTCTGTGGGATACTCAGCATTTTTCCAGAGATGATGAAGTGCTGTTTTATAAGTTTGAATATGACCTTCCTGGAAGTTTCTCAATAAATCCGTTTTCAGGGAGAGGGGCCAAGCGGTTTGTAATGCTGCAATTTATACTACGTGATTTTTTAAAACTGACTCTTAAAATTTCGGATAAAAGGGATTTTGGTAAACTGGAATTTCTCCCTTCAAAGAGGGTGTATTCATTGCAATTGGATTACCTGAAATCGAAAAATTAAATTGACTTTAAATCAATAGAAAAGTATATTAATTAGGTTAAGCAATTTTGTTAATCAAAAATTTAGTAAGGGAGACTGCATGAGAAGAATAGCATTTATTCTATCGGTTCTGCTGATTTTTTCGTATTGTTCAATTCCGGAATTCCCGGATGATCCAAAAGCACCAAAATGGGATGTCGAGATTGAAAGGATACCAATACTTAGTGCTGATACATTAAGAATTGGTGATGAATTAAGTGACGAAGATTTTGAGAGGGTCGGTCCGGATTCAGTGTTAGCTGTGAATGTCAGCAGTTCTACTGCCTTTGATATTTCGCAGCAATTAAAGTTGAAATCTCAAACTGAGACATATTCTGAAGCGATTGGAGATTTTGAGATCACTGCTGATGAATCAGTTGACCAGGATGTACTGTTTTCTGAATTATACCCGGTTTTAGCAGGTGCAGAAGGATCCAGCATTCCAGTACCACCAACCACTTTAACACCGATCGAAAATGAGCTTGTTTTTGACGATTTCAGCAGTGTTACAATAGTGTCGGGCAGGCTTGAACTTCAGATCACAAATAATACCGGATTTCCGTTAGGTGATAACGTTAGTCTGGATCTGGTCGATGTTGGTAATGCTGATGCTATAGTGGAATCATTAGCATTGACAAGAATCAATCATGGTTCAACGGGCACTTTCTATTTTGACCTCGCCGGTAAGACTATTTCTGGTAATTTGAAAACAAAATTATATGGCGACATGGTTGGCAGTGAAGGTTCAACAGTTTTAATCCCGTCAGGTGCAAATGTAGCTATTCATGTAACACCTGAAACTATAGTGGCAAGTTCTGCAACTGCAAAAATTCCGAGTCAAAGCTTCGATGTCTCAGGGACTGTCGATATAAGTCAGGATTCATTAACTGTAATTCAAGCTGAAATAGAGACAGGTTCAATGACCGTATCTGTGGATAACCCTTTTGAATACCCGATCGTAGTAACAATGACGATACCGAACCTTACCAATCAGTTCGGGAACCAGACTATCGCTATGTTGAATATTGCTCCAAATTCGAATTCACAAACTATGATAAGTCTCGATAATTCAACAATGGATTTGAGTGTTCAGGATTTAAGTTTTCAAACAACTCTTGATGTGTCACCCGATCCAAATACGTTTTATACTTTGAACAGCGCAGATGAGTTAACAGTAACAGCTCAATTTTCTAAAATAACGCTCAGTTCGGTTACAGGAAATTTTAATCTCAAAACCGAATTCCCTGAAATTGCGGAGGAAATATTTGCAGATCCTCCTGAAGAACTTCAGAATCTTCAATTTGCCGATGCCAGTTTAACTTTGACTTTTCCAGGCTCTCCGTTTGATCTGGACCTCGATATATATATTAGAGCCACAAAAGGCGGTGAGGTAAATGAGATTATAATTGACGAATATATCCCCCAGGGAGGTTCGCTTGTACTTTCCAATGAGATAGTTGAATTGTTAAATATGATCCCGGAAAACCTTGAAATTACAGGTACAATAATTGTAATCGGTAATAATGTGACATTTACAAAGGATGATGAAGTAAGTGTAAATTATGATATCGAGCTTCCGCTTGAATTTAGTCTTACAGATGCTTCATTTGCAGATTCTGACTCTTTGGGCATGGATAATGATGTAAGAGACCAGATCCGGGATAACATGGTCTCTGCAGGATTGGAAATCACTATTGAAAGCACGGTACCTTTATCCGGTACTTTAACCATGTTTGTAGGACCTGATTCTACAAGTATCACAACAGAAATTCTGACTATAGGTTTACCTGCACCTGTTATCGACAGTAATGGTCTGGTCACACAAGCTGGTATTCAGACTTATAATGTCGCACTAACTAAAGACGAATTTACGGCAATTGCAGATGCTTATTATTTCAAGTTTGAAATAGACCTGGATGATTTAGAAAACCCGGCAAAACTTACAGCTAATGCTTACGTTATTGTTAAAAATGTTTTCATATCCGGGGGAATGACGATAGATCCGGAAGGATTTTAGATACGAAGATGAAGGTAATTGATAAATATGGTTTTACTTTATTAAAAATGTAGAATAAAAAAAGAGGATCAAATGAAAGTAAAAACGGCATTAACAAGTTTAGCATTAATATTAATATATACTTCTGTTGTATTTGCACAAAGCGGTTCCAGCCTTGGGATCGGAGGGAATACTGCTATATCCAGAGGTGTGGATGCAGTTTACTGGAATCCGGCAAACCTGGCATTTGAACACAAGGATTATCCAAAATTCCAGATGATATTATATTCTTTTACAGCCGGTGGAGGCAACAATTCTTTCAGTTTCAATACATTCAATGACTATATTGGCGACGGAGAAAGCATTTATCTTACGGAAGACGATAAGAACAGTATTCTGGATGAAATAGACGATGATGGTTTGAAATTTGACGCATCAATGGGATTTTCAGCCCTGTCTTTCAGATATAAGAACTTTGGAGTAGGAATTGAAGGAAGAGTTTATGGAAATGTGAAAATTCCAAAAGCTATTTACAGGAATCTGTTATTTAAGATTGGACATGAAACATATGATTATTCCGTTGACGGTGAAGGTGTTGGTGTCGGTAAATTAAAATTTTCATATGGCAGAACTATTGTCAGGGACAAAAAACTTGAACTTCCATTTGGAAAAAGCATTTACCTGAAAGAAATATCCGCCGGACTCTCTTTTTCTTACCTTACAGGGTTAGGTTTTGGTGAGGTTGAGGAAGGTACTGCAAAGATCGACATAAATGACAACGGTATTTTGGCAGATGTTGAAACAAGGGCAAAGTACGCATTAATGGGAAGCGGTATTGGTATTGATCTTGGATTCGGTGCTATTACAAATGACGGCTGGAATTTTGGACTGGTTATTGAAAACCTCGTTGGCAGTATAAACTGGGATGATGAAACTGAACTTACTTCAGCCAGGCTTGATGTTGAAGATAGAAAATTTGCTATTGGCGCGGGTCAGTGGGAAGATGCCGGTGATGATGGTTTCGTTGACACTACATATGCTATACCGGCTTTCTCCAAAAGTCTGCCGACTAATTTCAGAATTGGTATTGCGAAGGAATTAAGTAAAAAGTTTCTTGTTAATTTTGAATTTGCTAATGAAAACAAAAACTTTTTTACGTCCGTTGGCGGCAGGTTTAAACTTGGAATTCTGCACTTGTTTTTCTCATTAAAAAATGGAATGGGCAATATCCATTGGAATACAGCTTTTGCACTTGATTTAAAGAATTTTATATTTGATATAGGAGTTTCTTCCAGAAGCAGTTTTTCTTTTGCAGGTTCAAAGGGATTTTTTGTCGGCTCAACAATGCGTATAGGCTTTTAATATTGAATGAAATATTTTTTCTGTTTTATAATATCAATTTTATGTTCTTTTAAATTTACTGTCAATAACAACGACTATATCGATAAAGGATTGAGATTTACTTTTCAAGCTGAGTACGATAAATCTAATGAATATTGGGAAAATCTGTTATTGACTGAAAAGAAACCCGCTATATTTTTCTACAAGCTCTATAACAGCTATATTGAATTGATCGATACAGAAGATTATTATAATTCAGATGAATTCGTAAAAAGCTGTGATTCTTTGATTAATTTCAATAATTCTTCTAATAATGTATCCGCAGATCAGAATTTAATATTTTTTATTGCTTCGCTTCATACATTTAAAGCTGGAATTTACAGTAAGAAAAAAAATCATTTCAAAGCATATAGTTCTGCCAGAAAAGGAAATTCTTTAGCAGAAAAAGCGCTGGAAATATCTCCTGATTTTAGTAATGCCTGTCTTATCAATGGTGCTTACAATTACTGGAAACACAAATTAATTGATTCATTGCCGCTTATTAAAAAAGACTTTTCTAATGATATTCGGATAATTAAAAAATCCTTAAACGGAGATAAATATGTCCGTTATCTTGCCATGCACCAGTTAGCGTGGATATATTACCTCAATAAAGACTTTGAAACATCAATTGAATTTTGTAACAGAGGATTAAACGAATTTAAGGATTCGAGGCTGTTCTTAAAGCCGTTAGCGGAAAATTATAAGAAAACCGGGAAATATAGTGAATGTCTAGAAATATATGAGAAACTAACGGATTCATATAAAAAATGTGACTATGAAAACAAGTATATTAATGTAAAATATTCAATTAAAATTGCTGAGTTGAACAAATATCTATCAAGAAATAGTGAAACTTTAAAGTATGTAAAATATGTTAATAATTTAGAACTCAATGAAATTGAAAGAAATGCATCAAAAGATTATTTAAGGCGGTGTAGAAATTTGTCTGATTCAAGCCGCAGATAGAGCTGTTTAAGATATTTATTTTTAGCTAATTAATGTATGAAATATTTTGATAGAACAGTAGAGGAGAGAGACAGAGTGAAGCTGGAAAGGTTTTTGTCCACTGCGATTCTAAAATTGAAAAAGATAGATCTGAACTTAAAGTAAATTCTAAAGATAAATCTGATGTAGAAGAGAAAATTGATGAGAATGATACATCGGATAAAGTTTCTCAAAATGATGTTGGCCAAATGACAGATAATGATAAGAATAAAAAAGACGAAGAACAATACTCACAAGATGATATAGACAGCTTCTTTAAGTAAAACTTTAACTATTTTATATAACCTGCTGTTAGTTGACCGCATGCCGCATTAATATCGTAACCTTGGCTATTCCTGATATTTACAACCAGCCCCTTGTTCTTCAGCATATAATAGAACTGCATTAATTTTTCTTCAGATATTTTTTTAAAATTGTTATCTATTGGATTGTATGGTATTAAATTGATTTTAGATTTGATATTTTTAACAAAATTTATTACTGCCTCAGCGTCTTTTTCAGAATCATTTACATCTTCAATTAAAACATATTCAAAAGTAAGCTGTTTACGCGAGATCTTATGATAATCTTTTAGAGAATTTGATAACATTTCAAGGTTATATTTCTTATTTATCGGCATCAGCATATTTCTAGATTTATCAATAGCGGAATTTAGTGACACTGCTAATCGAAACTTGTATTTATCTTTAATAAACCTGTTTATTTCAGGAATAATACCTGCAGTAGAAATGGTGATTCGCCTATGAGCAATTGAAGCTCCTTTCTGGTCTGAAAAAATCTCGGCCGATTTAATCGTATTGTCGAAATTAAGAAATGGTTCCCCCATACCCATGAAAACGATATTTGTTATCTTTTGAGCTATTTTTCCTTGAACTAATAGATATTGACTTACAATTTCATTGGTTTCCAGATTCCGCATAAATCCGAGCTTTCCTGTTGCACAGAAAACACATTTAAGTTTACATCCAACCTGCGTAGAGACACAGAGGGTTATTCGTTTCGACTCATTTATTATAACAGATTCAATAAAATTGTTATCCTGAAGCTGAAAAAGGTATTTAGTTGTATTGTTTTCATTGGACTCATGACTTTTAATTAATTCAATTGTATGAATTTTGATATTATTCTTTAATTCTTCTCTAAACTCTTTTTTCAAATCCGTCATTTTATCAAGATCAAATTCCAATTTTTTATGCACCCACTGGAATATCTGTTCACCGCTGTAGGATTTTCCTCCAAACGGTTTAAGCTCAGTTTTTAATTCTTCCCGGGTATAATTTGTTACAATCATAACTAAATAAGATATTTAAGATTTACCTGAAATTTAAAGAATTTTAAAATCATATACAAAATAAAATGAAAATTTTGATT
>JBHPGK010000111.1:0-11496 GCA_042570605.1 Candidatus Zhuqueibacterota bacterium | reverse complement strand
GCCTTCCAGTTTTACCGGACACTACTGACATTGATATTACAATTTAATATTTAATATATATATTCTACAATAAAATATTTACATGCCTATAAAATATTTTGATATCCAATATTTTTATTGCATTAGCTGAATTACTATAATATATTATTAGTAAACACAATAAGAGGAAATTAATCCAAATAATTTCAACATACAATTTTTAATTAAAACATGGTTGATAAACCATGTTTTTTTTTGGAGGGAAAAAATGGACGGTAAAAAACAATCAGATAAACCTCCCCATGGCGGTAAAAACGGGAAACATCCGAAAAAAGTCACAGGACCTGTGCCGGATCTGGAACAGCATGTTACTTCCGATTGGTGGCGAAAGATATTTAATTCTCTTTACTTGAAAACGGACGGCGATGTAGTTGACGACCAGAAGATCACAAAGAAAGAAGTCGACTTGTTCTCTAAAATTTTAAATGTTTCCGAAGAGGACAGAATTCTCGATCTCTGCTGTGGACAGGGAAGGCATTCGCTGGAACTCGCCCGGAGGGGATTTAAATATATGGAAGGATTGGACCGCTCACATTATCTGATCCAGAGAGCGAAAGGAACAGCAAAGAAAGAATATCTGGATGTTAAATTCAGGGAGGGAGACGCCAGAAAACTCCCGTTTCAAACTGACTCGTTTGATGCGGTAATGATACTTGGAAACAGTTTTGGATATTTTGAGACTGTAAGCGATGATTTCAGAGTATTAAGAGAAGTTTTCAGAGTTCTGAAACCATGGGGAAAACTTTTAATTGACGTAGCGGACGGTGAATTCCTTAAAGATAATTTCCAACCGCGGTCATGGGAATGGATAGACAAGGAAAATTTTGTGTGCCGTGAACGTTCTCTTTCTCACGACAAACAGCGGATAATATCAAGAGAGGTAATAAACAATGTGAAAAAGGGCGTAATAGCAGACCAGTTTTATGCTGAACGGTTATACACACAGGAAGGGATTTCAACTCTTTTAAATGATGCTGGTTTCACTGAGACAAATTTTCACGGGCAGATATCCCCGGATTCTGAAAGGAATCAGGACCTCGGTATGATGGCGCAGAGGCTGATTATTACCGGAACAGTAAGAAAAGAATGGACACCGGCAAAGAAAAAACCTCGTGAAGATGCTAAAAATATAGTAGTAGTTATGGGCGATCCTGATAAGCCGGACCCTATGAAACCGTTAGCAGTTTTTGATGATGATGACATTTATACCATAGACCAGCTTAAAGGCGCTTTAAAAGAGATAAAGGGTTATCGCTGTACATTCTTGTGCAACCATGATACACTGATACAGGACCTGATGAAACTAAAAGGCAAAGTTGATTATGTGTTTAATTTATGTGACGAAGGATTCGTCAACGATCCCAGAAAAGAGCTTCATGTTCCTTCAGTGCTTGAAATGCTGTCAATTCCTTATACCGGTTCACATCCTCAATGTCTTGCTTATTGTTATGATAAATCCCTTATAAGAGGGATCGCAAAGGAAATGGGCATTCCTGTACCCAAAGCATTTTTCATTCAGCCGGAAGCGATGGCATTTGACCTCCCGTTTGAATTCCCGGTAATTGTAAAACCGAATTTCGGTGATTCCAGTTTCGGAATTACACAAAACTGCGTATGCAGTTCACTTGACTCTTTACTTGCTGCAATTACGGAAATAAGGGAAAAGTTTGGATATGACAAACCGATCCTTGTTGAAGAGTTTTTAACCGGTAAGGATATGAGTGTTGGCATAATCGGGAATCCGCCGAATTCATATAAAGTCCTGCCTATAATCCAGGAAGATTATTCTATGCTGCCGGATGATTTGCCTAAAATATGCGGTTATGAAGCAAAATGGCAGCCGGATTCACCCTATTGGCAGATAAAATCCATCCCAGCTGATCTGCCTGATGATGTTGAAAAAGCGTTGGTAGAATACTGTATAAAATTATCAGAACGTCTTGAATGCAGGGATTATACCCGTTTTGACTGGCGCCTCGATTCAAATGGGAATCCGAGATTACTTGAGGTAAATCCTAATCCTGGATGGTGCTGGGACGGACATCTCGCAAAAATGGCAAAACTTGCTAATATGTCTTATACTGAAATGCTGCAAGCTATCCTTCAATCAGCAGAACAGAGGTTTAATACACAGACTTTATTTAAAGAAACTCTGGTTCTGGATAAAGCAGGTAGCGAATAAGAGATTTATGTGAGAAATAATATATTTTATTCTATAGAAGACGTTAAAAAGTCCCCTGAAATCAGGGGGCTTTTTTATTGATTCATGAAAATGGATAGTTGTAACATAGTGAAATATTTAATGATCAAAAATTAATAAATCATTTATACAACTCGAAAAAACAGTCAAATTGAGCTTAAACAATGATTATTTTGAAACAATTTCTGAAAAATTCATTGCTCCATAGGGGCAGTATATTTTTAGAAAATGAACAATCCTTAAATATCTAAGTCCCGTAGGGACGAAATATAATAAATTGTGTTTTACGCATAAAATTTAATGATAAAAACGAATATACCGTCTCTGACGGGACTCTTATGTTTGTTTGATATTCTTAATGCTATAAATATTTTGTCCCTAACGGGACAAAGAAAAATTCTGAGAAGCTAAACCTTCTCGCTGAATTTTATAAATCAAACTCATTAAGATTCTTATAATTCATAAAAAAAGAGGACATTATTCAATGTCCTCTTTTTCTCGGTTTTACTAATATGCGCATCTTCTATTCAGTCCGGATCGAGTCCACCGGATTAGCAAGTGAAGCCTTAACAGACTGGTAAGAGATGGTTGCATAGCCTATAAAGAAAACTACGATCATCGAGATAATAAAGGTATAAACATTGATCCCTGTCCTGTAGGCAAAAGTTTCCAGCCACCTGTTCAGCACAAAATAAGCCACGGGAATTGCAATGATATTTGAAACGAGGATCAGCCTGGTAACTTCTTTGCTGAGAAGAAGCATTATATTCGGTACAGAGGCGCCGAGTGCTTTACGGATCCCTATTTCCTTGGTTCTCTGCTCCGCCATAAATGACGCCATTCCATACAGCCCGAGACATGCCACAAATATAGCAAATATCGTAAAATAACGGATTATTATGCTCAGGCGTTCATCAGCCTTGTACTGCCCGTCAAATTCCTGATCAAGAAACCGGTAATCGAACGGGCGGCTTGGGTCATATTTTGCCCACATGTTCTTTAAATATGCTAAAGTTCCCTGTATATCATCCGGTTTTATACGAAGTGATAATTCGTTAAGATAGGTGTTATTATTTGTAAACAGCAGAGGTAATATTTTGTCATGCAGTGATTTTATATGAAAATCCCTGACCATGCCAATAACAGTCCGCGGTTCAGTCTCCATCATACCGTTATCCTGGAAAACACCGATCTTCTTACCGACTGGATCGTCCCAGCCATATTTTTTTGCAGCAGTTTCGTTGATTATCATTGCATTTTCAGGATCGGTGCCGAATTCCCTGGAAAAGTTCCTCCCTGCGATCACCTCCATACCCATAACCGGGATAAAATCGGCATCGGCATTTACCCTGTACATCAGTTGGGTCTGCTGTAAAGTGTATCCTTCCGGTACATATGCTGAGTAATCCGGGTAGTTGCCGGGCACAGTCGAAGATGACGCAGCGCTAATTATATTGCTGTGCGATTTTAATTCGATTTTTATCGATTCAATATTCTCACGGATGCTGTTCTCATTTATTGAAATAACCACAACCCGTTCCTTATCAAAACCCAGGCTTTTACTCTTCATATAATTAAGCTGGCTTATCATAACTGTTGTACCTACTATCAGGCTCACCGAAATAATGAACTGGAAAATTACCAGCACACTCCTGAAACGCGAACTCGCAGCTCCTGCTTTTAAAGCACCTCTCATTACTTTTACCGGCTGAAAAGACGACAGGAAGAACGCCGGGTAACTGCCCGCCAGGATCCCTGTAAGAATGGTAAATCCAAAGAATGCAGGTATCAGCCACGGCATCTCTGAAATCCTGAAACCGAGGTCATTCCCGGAAAGCGAGCTGAAAACAGGGATTGCAAGTTTAACAAGACCGAGTGCTATTAGCAGTGAAAAAATACTATAGAGCATCGATTCACCAAGGAATTGCTTTATCAGGCTTGCCTTATCGGCGCCCATTACTTTCCGCAGCCCCACTTCCCTTGCCCTGCCGGCAGAGCGCGCAGTGGAAAGGTTCATAAAATTTATACAGGCGATAAGAAGTATTAAAAATGCGATCGCCGAAAATACATAGACATAAGTAATATCGCTGTTGGTATCCAGCTCATACCCAAGATTGGAATGCAGGTGTATGCTTGTAACAGGCTGAAGGAAATAGTCGATATTCCCGCCTGTCAATTTATACATTTGCGCCATATACCGTTCGATAAAAGGAGGAAATTTCTCCTGGAATTTTGTTAGATTTACACCCTCATTAAGCAGGGCATAAGTATAATTGTTAAAATTGTTCCATTCCTCAGCCTGCCTGTTTGTCATAACATAATAAGTTTCCAGAGATACGAGAAAATCAAATTTAAAATGGGAATTATCCGGTACATTCTGCATTACTCCGGTAACGGTATAATCAGGCATGTTCCTGATACTGATATTTTTCCCCATCGGCGGTTCATCACCAAAATACTTTTTTGCAAAATCTTCTGTAATAACCACTGATTTAGGTGCTTTAAGAGCAGTATTGGGATCACCTTCTATAAGAGGGAAAGTGAACACTTTAAAGAAATTTTCATCAGCTAAAAACCAGTTCTCTTCAAAAAAGATGTTGTCACCGTACTTTACGGCTGCTTTACCTCTAGGGTAAATTCTCGTGATACTTTCTACTTCCGGGAAATCCTTCTGCATAGCCGGTCCCGACCCGAGGTTGCTGACAGGGAATTTTACGTAATTGCCTCCTAAATTACCTTCAACACCGATGCGGTAAATTCTGTCAGCATTATCGTGATACCTGTCATAGCTTAATTCACTGATAACATACAGCAATATAAGTATACAGGACGCCAGACCAACAGCAAGCCCCGCAATGTTAATAAACGCATAGGCTTTCTGTTTTTTTACATTTCTTAATGCAATCCTCAAATAATTTCCGAACATTTTATCCCCTCACATTTAGTTTTTTTAAAACCCTCAGTAATTTTACTTTTAGCAACTATGATGCCAGAAATTTTTAAACTTGTTTTTCATATTTTAATACGGAAACGACATTGAATTTGTTGTGTTATCCGCTACACTTGTTGCAAAATTGCTACATAAAAAAGCGGACATTGAGCAATATCCATTCTTAAAGATGGGCGAAGCATTTTAGAAATCTTTTGAGATTGATAATACCTGTCTTTTTCAAAATGCTTCTCCCCTACTATGCCAAATCATATTCACGGGATAATTAATATTATTGGTCCCGTAGGGGCGGGGTCTCCCCGCCCAGACATTTCAAACGTAATAGATTCGGGCACGAAAACCGCGCCCCCACTATGAACACATAATAAGAAATGAAAAAGAATTAGAAGGGATACGTGAATATATTAGAAATAATTCGATTAATTGGGAATCAGAAAATGGTAATATTTTTAATTAATTACTCCTTTCTACATCCCCTTCTTTATAAATCCTAAAAACCTTGACCTTAGGACATCGCTCATAAGCGATTTTTTAACAGGGGGCAGGCGCAGGAACCCGCCGACAAATGCGCGCATGAATCCATGTGTGGTACTCTGCGGATTGTTGAACAAAAGATTCTGCAGGCTGCCGTGGTCGAGGTACTGCAGGATAACCCTCTCAAATGTGTTTTCCGGGTGGAGCACCCGCTGATTACGTTTGACAAGTTTCATCGACCCGGTGCTGCATTTTAACGAGCATACACCGCATCCGAGACAGAATTTTTCATCTATTTGCGGGACTGCCTTTTTCTCCCATTTTATTGCATTGACCGGGCATGCTTTGGCGCATTTACCGCAGCTTATACATTTTTCGGAATCTACTTTTGTTATGTATGTGGACGTGACGATTATATTCGGGTATCCGAACCTTGTAATGCCGAGCATAACATTGCAGCAGCACCCGCAGCAGTGGCAGACAAAAGACGTCCCTTTCTTTACATTGTCCGCAGCGAAAATAAGCCCTCTTTCGCGCGACTGCTCAAACAGGTCAGTCATCTCCTCTCTGGATACTTCCTTCGCAAATCCATGCCTTATCATAAAATCCGCAGCACTTCCGAAAGTCGTGCAGACCTCCAGCGGTACATCGCATTCCTTTTCATCGAGGTGCATTTTTTCATGCCTGCATGAACACATCCCGATCGCAAACTTTTTTGACTTTTCAAGAAGCAGCGATGTCTTCTCATAATCGAGTATTTCGACATGCTCCGACGCAAAAACCGTTTCCTCATGCGGCATGGCTCTCATTATCGAAGATTTTTCGCCGTGACCTGCGTTAGCTTTAAAGAATGTCTCATCACCCATCATATAATCCTTGAACAGCTCAGACCAGAGTTTTGGATTCAGATCACCGCGGGTTCTCATCATCGTATATTCAAAGATCCCGATTATCATGGGCGAGATAGTGTACCGGTACCCTCCCGGAAAAAGGATATCCATCACAAGTCCCTTTTCACAGAGTTCATCGAGCATTTTCAGCAGTTTTGTCTTTTCGTATCCTGTGACCTCAGCGATTTGATCAAGCTTTTCAAAACCGTACGGCATTTTTACCAGCAGGTCAGCTTCCTCTTCCGTGTAAAGCACTTTGAGCATTGCATAAAGCTTTTCGTTCCATGGAGCCCGCATCGAAAGGTTATCGATCTTTTTACCGAGCTTGCGGTATAAATCTTTACCGGCTAAATGTCCCATTTGAGTCCCCCCTGTTAAATTGATGAAATGGTGAAATGGTGAAATGAAAGATTATAATAAAAAGTGTAAATTTCAAGGGAAATATGATCAGTCGGGTTGTGACTTTTAACTATTAAACATCTGTCATTCCGAGTCCCGAATCCTCGGGATCGCAATCTCATGGCATACAATAGGGCGGTTCACGAACCGCACCTACACGTATACATTATCTATATTTATTGCTTAAATTTTACATTTTAATTTGTAGTTTTGCATTTTGCATTTTAATTTTTACATTGTCTTGGTGTCTTTGTGGTAGTATTTTAGACGCACTGCTCACCGCCAATGGCGGGACTTAAAGCGGGCGTCTCTACATCCTCCAGAGGTAAGACGTTTTAAAGAATATGCCTCTTGTCATTTCATGAAATTTGTCAGCCGGGTGGTAATCACCCTCACGCCATTGTGTCCTCTGATAAATTGATCCGTAACCCAGATGAATGACCGTACCGGGGATATATGTGAATGATGCAAGAAAATCCGTCTGAAGCATTTTATAGTAGTTATTGTATTCAACTATCCCACGGATGAAAAGATATTTGTTCAACTGGTAAGTCGCTCTTGTACGTGCTAAAGTATATTCGTATACCTTCTCATTTGTATCATCATTGTAAAAATCCACAAATGCAAGACTGAAACTTGTAATCAGGTTCTCATTCGGCTGGTACTGAACAAATGCTGAAACTGTGCTACCCTTACCCTGGTAAGGCTCTGCCTGGTACCTGATCGATTTACTCTTGCCGTAACTTAAACTGAAAGCCAGGTCATTCCTAAACTGGCTTTGGATACGTCCCTGGAAGCCGCTTGTTTTAAATTTTTCACCCAGGAATATTTCCGTTGAGCTGATTAATGCAAAATTAGCAAATGAACGTTTCGGCATCATAAGATTCAAAGATACCGCTGTATAATCCTCGTTCATGTCATATATCCTGTCGTGAATGAAAGAACTATAAATACTTGGCGCAATCCTGAGCAGGACTTTTGACTCCGGATAGAAATTCGGTGAAAAATAACCCCTGATCCTAGAGATACCGGTCCTTGTAACATATCCGACTTCGGTGTTAAAGTTGTCGGATAAATTATGGTACCCTAAATTAATTCGCATTTTCCTGGTAGTATATAAATAATCCAAACCGATCGCATGTTCGCCCCCGTGCGATTCGGCATCATCCCGACTGAGGTTTGAAAGGAATCCATGAAAACCGATCATGCTTGATTTGCTCAGTCTTATCTGCCCGTCGGCACCGGCTATTTTATTACTGCTGTTCCTGTCATCTCTCCCGGTATAAAAACCGCCGATATAGCTGTCTTCAGCCAAAGCATGTTTGTAGCGCAGAATGGCAAAATTCGCATTATCTCCGTCAGGATTGCCGGCCTCCCCGTTTTCCGGTAATTCATCCCTGGCATACATGGTAGTAAATGAACTTTTTTGACCAACTTTACCGGATAATTTCATACCGACTTTTGGGTTTGCGATTTTCCTTGTATGCACTATCGATTTAAGGGGATCAATATCATTGGAACCCGCAAAATTAAAAATGTCCCTTCCTTCAAGGAAGAAAATGCGTTTTTCAGGAAAGAACAAAGCATATCTCAGGTTAACGTCAACCTGACCTGCGTCAGCTTCAATCTGCGAAAAATCAGGATTATACGTGCCGTCAAGTATTATATTTGAAGTAACGCCGTATTTTGCCGTCAGGCTGAAATCCTTTTCGTCTCCTTCCGATACAAGATTCCCTTCCGAATCAGATTTCCTGTGATTATATGTCACTGCCGGCAGAACCTCAAAAAGTGTATAATGTTTAACATCCGGATAAAATATAGGATTCATTTCGGTTGTGAAAGCCATCCCTTTTGCCGGATCGAGAGGAGGGTAGGTGCCCTGTGTGGTTTCCCTGCTGATATGGCGCTCGAAGATTACACCCATTTCAGCAGGATTTTTATCCGAAAAACGGATGCTTTTCAGGGGTATCCGGACTTCGATATTATAACCATCGCTGTCAATCAAGCCGGCACTGTACCATACTGCATCAAATCCTGCGTCTTCCTGACCGCTTGCAAACCTTGTATCACCCTGGATACCTGCAGGATTCACATAAAAGGCATATAGAGACTGCTGGTCATTAAACGAGTCCAGATTTATACAAATCCAGTCATCCGGACGGATATTATCACGGCTTGTAACGGATGATTTTATTAATCCCGGTTCCGTATCAAAACATTTAAGCGCAAAATAGAGGTTTTCTTCATCATACGCAAAATACACTACGGTTTTCTGCGGCATATCTTTTTCAAAATCGGGAGTGAACGTTTTAAATCCTGTTACAAAGGGAGCTTGTTTCCAGACCGCATCATCAAGTTTCCCGTCAATTACCGGGGGTTTATTTGTTTTTAAGGGTTTAAGGGGTTCAACAGGATCATTTGCATAAAGTGAAACACTGAACATCACGATAAATACTATCCAGAATAACCGTGTGAATTTTTGCCTTCGCATACATATCTCCTTGTTAATTCATATATGTCTGTTTTAATTCAAATTAGAGATACGAAATTTTTGCTGTTAATGTTACAGGTTATAGAAGTAATTAAAAACTGAAAATAGAACACGGATTAACCCGGCTTCCCAAGAAAGGTTCTCGCAGAGACGCAGAGAGCGCAGAGCCACACAAATCAACTCTACCCAAAGTCTTTTTTATCTCCCTTAGCGTTCTTTGCGTCTCTGCGAGAACCTTTTCCTTCTTTACTATTAACTATTAATTCTTAACTATTAATTGCTTTTCCTGTGTTTCAAAAACCACTCATACAGCCCGGGATTATCATACGTTTCTGTCCACGAGTCATGCCCTGCATTTGGGTATACGGTTAATTTCACGTTTCCGCCGAAATTTTTAAGTGCTTCTACCATGGTCTCAGACTCTTTCAGAGGCACCACCGGATCTTTCGCCCCGTGAAATACCCAGGTTGGTATATCTTTAAGCGCTCTTGTTGAAAAAGGCGCCCCGCCGCCGCAGATCGGGGCAATGGCTGCGAACCTGTCGGGGTATTCTGCCGCAAGTTTCCATGTGCCGAACCCGCCCATGCTCAGACCGGTCAGGTATATCCTGCTTTTATCAACGCGGTATTTTGAGACAACATCATCCAGAAGATTGATCAGGACTTCGGTATCCCACCACATGTCTTCGGGGCACTGCGGTGAAAGAACAATGAACGGAAATTTTTTATCCTGCTCCACTATTTTTGCAGGACCGTGAATTTTTACCCGCGCCAGATCTTCCCCCCTTTCCCCTGCACCGTGCAGGAACATTATCAGGGGCAAGTCTTCACCGCCCTTTTCATAACCTTCAGGCAGAAAAAGCAGGTAATTTACGTTGATTTTCTTAGTGACCTTTTTCCTGAAATTATGCTCAGTCTGAACCGAAACCATATCTGTTTTTTTTGTCATTGTGCTGCACCCCGTTAAAAATACCAGTAAAGACAATGCTAATATTCCGTATACTATCTGTTTTTTCCTGAATTTCATTTTAATACCTTTTGTAATAAACATTTCTTCCAAATAAAATATTTATACAATCTTTCCGTTAGATTGCTTCGTTGCTTCGCGCCTCGCAATGACATCATACTTAATATTTTCAAATTTTTCCAGTTACAGCAGGAAACTCCTGACTCCTTCCGCCAAAGGCGGATCTGCCTCAGGCAGTTAACTCTTAACTCTTAACTCCTAACTCTTAACTCTTAACTCTTAATTATTAATTATCAATACCTCCAACTCTTCAGATCTGCTCCTTCCGGTGCGCTTTTCAATATTCTTTCTAATGCTTTTTTCACGAAACGCTGGTTGTATGTGAGCCGGGAGATACTGTTCGGGTTATCTTCATCGCCGCTCCAGCAGTGTTCGGCACGGTCGCCGTACTTGATCTCACCTGCATAGTAAGGATCCTTTGTACTTTCAAGGAACTCTTCAATCAGGTAAACCGCATTGTTCAGGTAAAAGGAGTCCATGTCCCCGACATAAATATTGATCTTACCGGCAAGTTTCGGACCCAGGGTCTTCCAGTCACGTTTCAGTATATAGCTGAGATCATAGTTCTCTTTCCAGTATTCTGCAACTTCCTTATCTATTTCACCCGTCCGCTTATCCCATATCCGTTTCGGGTATCCGTCCTTATCCACAGGCGAATACACCGCTTCCCAGATATCGAACTGCTCACCTGAACGCCCCCTCGTTCCGAGTACGAGTTCCATGTGGTTCTCGCTTTTTACTGTTCCGCTTATTTCCCCGAGATAGTTCCGTGTCCCCGGTCTCTCGATCTTAAACCAGTTACCGTCATAATAGTAAGCATTTTTATGTTCATAGATATTGACAAGCTCATACGCCCTGAAATCGACCGGATCGGGGCAGCTTGCCCAGCACCCATTGTACTCGTCAGGGTAAAACACCTGTACTCCAAGCGCTTCCCATCCGCCGGTGGACCCTCCGTAGAGGAACCGCGCCCAGCCTTCACCCAATCCGCGGAACTTTTTCTCGATGTACGGGATAAGTTCATAAG
>JBHPGK010000110.1:0-11616 GCA_042570605.1 Candidatus Zhuqueibacterota bacterium | reverse complement strand
TTAAGAGCCCCATTTATGGGGCTTTTGGTATTAAGCGAGGAGGTTTACCTCCTCGTAACAAATGATCTAAAAAATTCTCTTTTAAAACTTATTACACCATTGATGAATCAAATTGAAATAACAACTGCATCCATTTGCGAGGGCATAAATACCCTCGCTGAATGCTGCAAGGTGGTTAAAACCACCTGCAGTCATGTTTTTCGTTAATGTCAACAATTAAGAGCCCCATTTATGGGGCTTTTGGTATTAAGCGAGGAGGTTTACCTCCTCGTTCTTTTTCCACATTTAAAACCGATTCAGATCTTTTTTAATCAAATTCCGTTTTCTACACCTTACCAAATATTATCGAGATCACAAAAAGAATTCCTGCTGTCACTGCCAGAATAACAAGGCTTTTCTGGATGGATTTACCTTTTGCGAAATTACCGATCATTTTTGGAATTATAGTACCGCCCAGCAATCCTATACCGAAAATGATAGAAAATACTGTCCCGAAAAGTTCCGGAGATATCTTTGAAAACGTATACCCGGCAATAGTCGGGAAAAGCGGACCGAATGCAAATCCCGTAAGAAGTACCCCGGCTGCTGCGACAGTCTTATTTTTTGCCATTATCATTATAACAATAGTCACGACTGCAAACAGAGCCAGAGCAGCAATAACAGTTGTACCGATATCAGGTGTTACAAACCCGGCGGTTATAAGCCTTGCTACCATGAGGGTGATCCAGAAACCGGATAAAACACCGCTGGCTCTGGAATCAGACATACCAACTTCAGTAAGATACGATGTTATCCATCCGCCCATTGACGCTTCGAGAGCAATATAGCAGAACAACGCTAAGGACGCGACCAGTACTACAGGTGTACTGAGGAGACCGAATGCTTTTCCTATCTCGTATCCTGGTAAAACAGGATATGCCTTTGCCCAGAGTGCAAAAATTATAGGTACGAACAGGATTGCTCCAATTATGCTTAATGTTTTGGAAAATCCAATCCGTTTTAACAGGAGCCCAATAATAAAAGGAGTAAGAAAAGCTCCAATACCAAAAAACACATTACCAAGATTACTGGCAGCTGGCGGATTTTCACCACCAAAAAGTACTATCGGGAGCAGCGTATTCCCAACTGCATTTACACACATTCCTCCGATTCCAAGTCCAATACAGGCAAAAACTGCTCCTTTATATGAATCGGTATATATCAGCGTAAAAACACTGAATCCTGCAACCAGAAATCCGGCTACGGCAATCGGTTTATGTCCATAGGCATCAACCAGCGGTCCAATCAGGAATAACACAATTACGCTTGTAAACATTAGTGTTGAGATCAGGTTTCCGAACTTTGCATCATCGATCCCGATCTTTTTTGTCAATGGGAGCTTCACAGCCCCGAGGATAGAGAAAACGATCCCTATCCCCAGCACCCCAAGTATGGCTACGAGCTGAATCATAGTTTATTCTCCTTTTTTCAAGAATTTTTTATAAATAAGTGTGTTTTTGGAAAGACATAAATTATTTTACTGATATTAATAGAAATTGATAAACATTGCAAGTTATTTTTTTGTTTTGCCACGAATCTTCACGAATTATCACAAATTTTTTATTTTCTTTTCCAAAACAAAAATATTTTTATTCGTGGTTATTGGTGTTCATTCGCGGCTTTTTTCTCTTTGCCACTGATTTTCACGGATTTACACAGACTTTTTCTTCCTCCAAAAAAACCTTTTATCCGTGGGCATCCGTGTTATTCCGTGGCTATTTTCCTTTTGCTGCTAAAAAAATATCTAAAACTAACTGAAAGATATGTCAAATATTTTAATTCAGGTAGGATTCCATGAGGTCATAAAAATCATTCTCAAAGGCATCTATGTAAATTCCAAAATATAAATTGAAAGCCATTTCAAAAGTAGCAACTTCGTTTTTAACATCTATAAGCATATGCTTTATATCCAGTATAGATTTACCTAAACCCTGAGGATCAAGCAGATAACTCATAGCCAGATGAGACATCGAGTAGCAGGCAGAATGGACTTCACCCGGTTTATCGGTCAACATACTCCACGTAATTTTCAGCGGGTGCATATTATAATCATCCAGCAGGTCTTTCAGTGAATGAAACTGGCTTAGACTTGTAATTTGCGGGAAAAAACCTCCATCTGCGGCATATTCGGCAAGGCCCTCTCTGAACCACCCGAGCGGATATCTCCTTGATGTGCCGTCAAAATACATATGAAAAACATGAGTAAGTTCGTGTTTAACCTCATTGTAAAAATTATCCTCATTCGCAAAACAGTAAGGGGAATCAAGTGAATACAGCATAAATCCATACGTAAAAGACCGCTGTGAACGGGGATCATTTTTATTAAGGATGATCTGTATCTTTGTTTCAGGACCATCAGCTTTTATTCCAAAATTATCGGTTTCAGTTATATAAAAAAGTGTTTTAAGTTCAAAATATGCCTGCTCAGCCATTTCTGCATACCAGATCTTTGACTCATCACTGACTTCATCGCCGTATGTAAGAATATGTTCCGTTTCATATATCCTGTTATCATGATCGAACGAACTTACCCTTTCATTGATAAGAGGTATGTTTCTGGCCCACCGCGGTTTGAACTTTTCCCCTTCCTGATCTGAATTTTTCGTTGAGGTATTACAGGATATTAGAATTAGAAGACATATTAAAATGAGTTTCTTCATTTTAATCCAATTTTATTTCGAATGTTACATAAAGGATTTGAATGTGTCCTTAATAAAGACGAAAAAAATTGGTTCAAGTTACATAAATTTTATTTTAAAAACCAAATACTTCTTATTCGTGGCTATTTGTGTTCATTCGTGGCTTTTATTTTTTTGCCACTAATCTTCACGAATGTTCACGAATGTTTTTTCTTCATTTTTAAAACCTAACAATTTCCTATTCGTGTCAATTCGTGTTTATTCGTGGCTTTATAAAGGAGACAAATATATTAATATTTAAAGATACTCAATTTCAGAAATTTCGCCGAGAAAATCATTATGGACATTTTTTTTATCTATCCTGAGAAAAGTTTTGCCTTCTATTTCAGTGACCCTTACTTTTTCACCGACAGTTAATTTATCATCGTTTTCATGAAAAAGAAAAAAATTATAACCTTTATTGATACATTCTATCACTTCAACTCTATCCCAGATATAATCGAATCCGTTCCATAAAATACGGACATTTAATTTTTCAGCCTTTGTTCTATCCTGGTTAAATTTAGCAGCCGATATGTAATAATTAATTCTTGTGGCCATGATTTTATAATTTTAAGTTTTCAGAAAGCCGGCAGAGAATCCACCGGCTTTCTTTTTAAGAGAGGGACTTCGAGCCGCTCGATTGACATACATTTTATACCGTTTCCGGATCGTGCAATTTTAATACCAGAAAAAATAATTGTAACATAATCTTGTTTTAAGTAAAGAGTGTCCAATATTTTAGAAATTCTGCATAAAAAGTGTAAAATAAAGTATACACTTTTTGCCGCGAATCTGCAGGAATCTTTTTTTGCCGCGAATCTTCACGAATCTACACGAATTTTTTGTTTTGTTTTAAAAAAACCTAATATTTCCTATTCGTGGCTATTAGTGTTTATTCGTGGCTTTTTATTCTTTGCCACTAATTTGCACGAATGCACACGAATCTTTTTTCATTTTTTTTTCTAAAAACCTAATATTTCTTATTCGTGACAATTAGTGTTAATTCGTGGCTTTTTTATTTTTTCCTAAACCAAATACTCCTTATCTGTGTGTATCCGTGTTAATCCGTGGCTTTTTTATGTCTTTGATGATTATTGAATTATAGTCAAGTGGTTTTTCTGCTGCCCCACTAAACTTTGCAGTTCTATTTATATCAACACAAATATTTTCAAAAAAACTTTTTTTTGGGAAAACAATATCACCTTCATCGAGCTGCAAAAAGTTTTTCAACGAGATTTTGTGCTCATTTAATACTGCTGAAACATCTAATTTATTTGACAGCATATGTGACAACATGCTTATTGAATCTTTATTTATATCATAATCATAATCATAATACTTAAACATTTTAAAATACCAGCTCATAGGAAATATTATTTTAAATGGATAAAAATGTCCGTTTATGATGAAATTAAATGTTAATAAAAAACATGCTTTTGATTTCATAGAGATTTCATTCAGACTTTTTAATTTAATTTTGTATTCTATTAATTTCAGGTTAAACTCTTTGAATATTTCATTTTTTTTCAATAGACTTTCCATTAAATAATGTCCCATTTCTTTAATCAGGATTTTCAGAGTTTCATTCATTTTTTCGAACTGTTTCAATTGGCTGGGTATTAAAACAATGGGAAGTGAAATGACCATGTTATCCTCTGAATCTTGTGAGGAAAATACATATGCATTAGAAAAAGGATTAGTCAAGTTATAGAAAAATTGTCTTATATTAACAACTGTAACATTTTTAAAAGTTGAAGAAATAGAATACCCGGTTTTTAATTTCAGTGATCCAGCAAATTCTTTAGTAAAACTCTCAAAAATATTTACCAGAAATTCACTATCTTTAGTGCTTGCATAAAAAGGATTTTTAAAATCATATATTTTTACAACAGGTTTATTCTCATCTTCGTCATAAGTAACCGAGCTTAACAATTCATCAATTTCTTTCTGAGATAATAATTCTGTCATCAATCACCCTTTTATTTTTGTGTTTCAATAATGTTTTTGATCTCCGTATAGATATTTTTGTCTTCCGGCTCTATTATATTTAATATCCTTACTCCAAACTTTTCATCAATTACAACAACCTCCCCGTCTGCCACATGTATATCGTTCACTAAGATATGAACCGGTTCACCCGCATACTTTTCAAATTCAATTGTAGAATCTTTCTGTAGTTCAAGCACATCTTTTAAGGACAATGTTGTTTGTGCAAGTACTACACTAAAATTTAGAGGCATATCATGATATGGTTTTAGTAATTTTATTAGAGCTTCTTTAGAGAAATCTTCAACTTTTTTACTATTTTTCTTAGCCATTTATCTTCTCCTCTTTCAAAACCTACCGGAAAATTTTCCTTACTTCATCAGCACCATCTTCTTCGTTTCAACAAAATCACCTGTCTGTAACCTATATACATAGACTCCTGAATTCACTTTAACACCATTATTATTCGTCCCATCCCATTTTACTGAGTGGTACCCGGCAGGTTGTTTTTCATTGATCAAAGTTTTTATTTCCTGCCCCAGTATATTATATATCTTTAAATTAACGATCGATGTCCTCGGGATTGAATATTTTAGTGTGGTTGCAGGATTGAATGGATTAGGATAATTATGTTCAAGAGAATAATCAGCAGGAATTTTATAACCGGTATTAAATATTGTAATTTCTTTTTCATCTCCGACAGCTTTGATCAACCGCAGTACTCCTGAAGGCAAAACCTTTTTTAACTTCAATTTTATTATCTCATTTTGCCCTGCAACAGGATTATAACCTGCTAAAGATATTTTTAATTTGTCGCCTTTTATATTTTTTTCAATTAAATAATCTTTTGTGATTTCTGACAAATCACAGGATTCTAATTCGAGGCTTTCTACTTGAAATTCGAATTCTAAAGAATACAGGTTTTTAGAATTTTCAATAGATACAGAGTATTCAATTTGTTCAATATCTTCATATTCATTCATAAAAAAGGCTGAAATATTTTCTTCATGAGCAAATTTAAACATTGAACCGACAGGAAAACCTGATATATATCCAACTACCAATCTTAAAACATAGGATGCGTCATAAGCTGAGATTGCCCCATTTCCGCTGACTTCAGCAGCAGTAAATGAATTACCCGTTAGTGTGATTAAATCTACCGTATGCTGTAAGATTAAAGATGCATCATATGCTGTAACTTCCTTGTTCTGTGAGACATCTCCAAAGAGACCTGTAAAAATATTTATTCTTCCATTGAGGAGATCGATAGATGTTTCTTCGTTTAACAAAAATTCACAAAAATTTATGTATGACAATCCATTAGTAGCAGATGGATTTACCCGAAATTTAACAGTCAATAATGTATCTGATCCAAAAACAGCATTTTCTGATGAACCAGCTATAAGAAATGAATCGGGATAACTTGTGTTTACGAATGTATTAAAACTATCAGCTAAAAATCCATTTAAATCGTATTCGAGAAATTCCAGTTTTGTATTGTCAAAACCAAGTCTTAACTGAAAACTGAAAACGCTGTCAATTAAATCGATATTGGTGAGTGTTATGGGAAGAATTATTGTATCTCCTTTAAAAACTGATGTCTCAGGGAGAGAAATTCCTGCATTAACCGCACGAACGCAGCGAACTGATAATCCATCACCTTTAAGATAATATCCTCGATATATTCCAGATTGATCGAAATACAAGAGACGCCGCCATGCTTCCGAAGCACTAAACTCACTTGCAGACCAGAATTGGGAACGATTGCCCCTATTGAGAAAACTACCATTGACACTCCTGTATCCACTTGCTATTGCATTAAATCCGCTTTCGTTTGTTGCTCCTGTGTTTGGACTGGTCCAATGAGAAGTACCGGCTTCTTTCAGTTTACCACCTTCGTCCATCCCACGCCATGCGTCAGTAACATCTGCTTCAGATTGACTCATTCCAAGATACATCTCAAGCGCTTTCCAGTCGTTATCTGTTGGCATATGCCAGCCCTCTGGAGCTATCCCGCGGCTGTCATTTACTACATACCAGTTGTATAAACGGCCATATGTCATAACGTTAGATGAATCATTATTATAGTCACAGTATGCGTCGGTTGCCAAGCCAGTCCACGTTAAACTATCGGTAACATTCGGTATCACATCACCGTTTCTGTACTTTGTCACTCTCAGATTCTCTACCATCCACTCCTGGTTACCAATAATTATTGTTTGATATACATTTCCGTCTATATCAGCAACTGAGTCTATTTGTACATCCTTGATGCAACGAACAGAAAATCCGTGCTTCTTATCATATTTGTCGCGACAGATGCCTGAAAAGCTATAGTCCAGGTGACGGTACCATGCGTAGATACTACTGTACTCGGTCGCCGACCAGAAGTGAGCGTAGCTGCCTATATAGTGGCAAACTCCATCACCCTGGGCTCGAAATCCACCCGGAATCGCCGAGAATCCGGTTTCGTTGGTTGCACCCTCATTTGGACTGTTCCAGAGAGTTGTGTCGGCTTTAAGTTTTCCGCCTTCATCCGTCCCGTGCCATCCAGTAGAATCGGCTTCCGACTGGCTTATCCCTAAATACATCTCAAGCTCTTTCCAGTCATCATCGGTAGGCACATGCCATCCCTCAGGAGCTATTCTGCGGCTGTCATTTACCGCATACCAGTTGTAAAGAAAACCATATATATCCGAATTGCTGGTATTATTATCATAGCTGCAGTATGCTCCTGATGAAAGACCTGCCCACTCTGCATCATTAGTAACATGTTCTATTGAATCACCATTGCTGTAGCGGGTCACTTTCAGATTCTCCACCATCCACCACTGGCTGCCGATCTTTATCGTGTTATACACATTGCCGTCTATGTCTGTAACTATGCCTGCCTGTCCGAATAATGGAACGGTAAAAAACAACGTAATTAGTACCAGGTAATTTTTTCTTTTCAATTTATTTTAACCATAGTAAAGTAAAATTTTTGAGAGCCGCTGGATTTTTTCCCATCGGCAATAAATTGTTATAGAACAAAGTGAATAAACTATTTTAATAATATCATTTTCCTTGTTTCAACAAATTCCCCTGCCTGCAATCTATACACATACACACCGGAATTCACCTTAACACCGTTATTATTCGTACCGTCCCATTTTACTGAATGATATCCTGCTGGTTTAGTTTGGTTCAAAATACTTTTAATTTCCCGACCCTGAATGTTATAAATTTCAAGTTTGACATTAGCTGTTTTTGGCAATGTAAACATAATTGTAGTTTCAGGATTAAACGGATTCGGGTAATTTTGGAATAACTCATATGTATCCGGAATTGCTGATAAAACCGATTTCTTTAATTTTCCTTTATCATGTTCAACCTTAACATAAGCTGTATCAAAAGCGATATTACCTGAAAAATCAATCGCTGAATAAATTATTGTGTATATCCTGCCTTCTCCATTTCCTGAACGTTCTGCTCTCAGAAAGAAACTACTGTCGTCTGTTCCAAAATCTGCACTTTGAATATCATTAATAAAATTACCATCACCTTTTGAATTATCAGATCCATTTGAAGTAATAGAAACTAATTTTACTTGCGGTTCGGGATCAGTATCGTCATTTACGACAATATTTACAGCTATTTCAAACATCTGATGATCAGGGGGCCAAAGTTTTTCAGGAGATACAGAAAGATCTATTTCAGGAAGAGTTTCATCAATAAAATTGCGCACGCATCGAACAGCAAATCCATGCTTCTGAAGGTTGTCATGGCGGTGAATACCTGATTGGTTGTAATACAGATGACGAGTCCAAGAGCTATTACTACTGCAAAAAGACGATGACCAGAAGATCCCGTCTAAACCCATATCTTTAAAATTGTGTCTATAATCATTACTGCGATATCCATGAGGAAGGGCAGTAAAACCGCTTTCATTTGTAGCACCTGAGTTTGGACTGTACCAATAGGAAGTACTTGATTCTTTTAATTCGCCTCCAACATTTACTGAAGAACCACGCCCTCCGGTTTTATCCGCTTCCTCTTGACTCATACCCAGAAAAATTTCAAGAACTTTCCAATCCTCATCCGAAGCAACACGCCAGCCAGCAGGCGCTATTTTGCGACTGTCATTTACTGCATACCAGTTGTAGAGACGACCATAGGTAGATACATAACTTTCATCATTGTTGTAATTACAGTATGCACCGGTATTTAAACTGGCCCAAGCAGAATTGTCCGTAACATTTGGTATAGCATCACCATTTCGGTAATGCGTTACCTTCAGGTTCTCAGCCATCCACCATTGATCCCCGATCTTTATCGTGTTATAAACATTTCCGTCTATATCCGTAACTGTTCCAGTCTGCCCGTTTACATTTTCTGAAAGCAAAATTATTATCGCTGTGATAAAAAACACATAAAAACAATTCAGTTTTCTCATGACCTTATCCCCTTTTCCTTAAATTTTTGTAATTAATAAAATTGATTCAAATATTCCAACTGTACAATCTTATTCGTTTCAATAAAATTCCCAGCTTGTAAATTTGTCTAAGTAATTTATCGGGCTTAAAATCTAAAATTGAATAAAAATTACATTTTGAATATCCCGTTATTGACATGCAATTTTAATACCAGCAGAAAAAAAATGTAATATCATCTTGTTAAAAGCTGGGAGTGTAAACTATTTTTGAAATTCCGACACAAAAGTGTAAATAAAAGTATACGGTTTTTGCTATGAAAAGCCACGAATCTTCACAAATTTGCACGAATGTTTTTTTTGTTTTTTGCCACAAATCTTCACGAATCTGCACGAATGTTTTTTTTGTTTTTTCTAAAAACCTAATATTTCTTATTCGTGGTTATTCGTGTTTATTCGTGGCTTTTTATCCTGTTCGTGCTAATTCGTGCTTATTCGTGGCTAACCTTTTTGATATTGAGGAGGTCAAGCTTGCGGTAGAGGAGTGCCCGTGTAATACCGAGCTTTTTTGCAGTTCTGGAGATGTTCCAGTTATTCAAATTTAATAAAGATAAAATGTGGTCTTTTTCGAATTTTGACCGTGCAGATCTGAGTTCAATGCTGACTTCAGTTTCTTCCAGCTCATTTATATTTAAAAGATTTGATATTTCTTTATCGCTAACGTAAATATCATCGATCATTATCATCATTTTTTCTATAAAATTCTCAAGTTCACGTACATTCCCTTTCCATTCCCTTGTCTTTAGCAGGGCAACTGCTTTATCCGTAAGTACTTTTTTAGGTATTCCAGACTTTCTAACGTTCAGATCCTGAAAATGGTCGATCATCAGCGGAATATCCTCTTTCCTTTCCCTCAACGGTGCAATATCTATATTTATCACATTTATCCTGTAAAAAAGGTCTTCTCTGAAATTACCGGTCTCCACTTCTTTTAATATATCCGTATTTGTAGCGGTTATAAGTCTAACGTCCACTTTTCTGGTGACATTGGAGCCGATTTTTTCGATTTCACCGTCCTGGATAACACGCAGGAGTTTTACCTGTATATTCCGGCTAAGGTCTCCTATCTCATCTAAAAATATCGTCCCACCGTCAGCATATTCAAACCTGCCTGTTCTGTCGGTCAATGCTCCCGTAAAAGCCCCCTTAACATGCCCGAAAAGCTCGCTCTCTATCAGGTTTTCCGGTAAAGCTGCACAGTTCACCTTTACGAACGGCTTGTTTGCTCTTGCGCTTTTAAAGTGTATGGCATTCGCAACAAGTTCCTTACCCGTACCGTTCTCGCCTGTGATCAATACTTTTGAATCGCTCCCGGCAGCTTTTTCGATTAAATTAAATACTCTTTTTATAGCTTCTGAATTTCCGGTGATCTTATAGGTTTTGTTCATCTCTTCGATAAGATGAGACCTGTCTTTAACAAGCTCTTCTTTTTCAAGTGCATTTTTTACAGTTATCGTCAGTCTTTCTTCGGATACCGGTTTCTCGATAAAATCATATGCTCCCATTTTTGTAGCTTCGATGGCAAGAGGGATAGTGCCGTGCCCGGATATGATTACTACAGGGATTTCAGGTTTTATCTTAAGCGATTCTCTGAAGACATCCAAACCGTTTATGCCGGGCATATTTATATCCAGTAAGATGAGGTTAAGAGAATTCTGTTTTATTTTTTCGAGTGCTTCATACCCGTTTTTAGCGGATACAGTATCAAACCCGTTCTCCTGGAGAATTTCCTCTATAAGAGAGCGGAACTTCTCATCATCATCAACTATTAATATTCTTTTTTGCATAATATTTTAGCCACGAATTTACACTAATATTCACGAATTCTTGTTTATTTTTTTAATTTTTTAAACCTAATATCTTCCTATTCGTGTATATTCGTGTGCATTCGTGGCTAAAATCTTTTTTTTGATTTGTGGCTTATCCATAACAAAGTCTTTCATATTCCAGTTTTTCTTTTCCAAAATTAATTATAATTGCCAGTTTAATTCCTGTTGCTTTGAGATAATTAAGGGTCTGAGCTCTATGAGCATCAATGATCTTTTCAACAGATTTTATTTCTAAAATAATTTTATCCTCAATTATAATATCAGCACAATATCTGCCAACTTCTTCATTTTGAAAATAGACGCTAATATCACATTGCTGTTTTGAACTTATTTTTGCTTTTCTTAAAAGAACCATCAAAGCATTTTCATAGACTTTTTCCAAAAATCCAAATCCGAGTTCATTGTACACATCCATCGCCAGTCCGACGATTTTATATGACAAGTCTTTATATATAATTTTCTCTTTATTCATATCTGTTTTTTCTCTTTTGCCACGAATCTTCACTAATCTGCACGAATCTTTTTTTTTACTTTTTTTGCCACGAATCTTCACAAATGAACACGAATATTTCTAATGTTCTTAATTTTTTAAACCTAATATCTTCCTATT
>JBHPGK010000109.1:0-11624 GCA_042570605.1 Candidatus Zhuqueibacterota bacterium | reverse complement strand
TAGCTCAAGGCAACACAAACAAAGATAACCTACCGGAAATATTTCCTAATAGAAAATAGTCCCTAATGCCTTCGTTCTCTCATACGTAAAGCCCCTCAGAAATGAGGGCTTTTTTTTAAACTGCAGAGACGCGGAGAAGCAGAGAGAGAGTTAAGAGTTAGGAGTTAGGAGTTTCAGCCGGAGGCTGATTCCGCCAACACGGGAAAAAGCTTATATTGATTTTTTAGGCAGTGTATTGAAATACTCTCTGCGGCTCTGCGAGAAATAGTGTTAATTAATAGTTTAAAAATAAAAACCGGAGGGGAAAGGCTCAGCGCCTTAGTGCCTTAGTGGTAATATTTACTGAAATTTTTTCTTCAGTTACACTGTCATACCCTTCAATTGAGTGCCTGTAGTTAGATTCAATAATCATCTTTACCGCTTCTTTCAAATTTTCCATTATTTCATTTTTAGATTTCCCCTGCGAATGAGCACCGGGAAGTTCTTTTATAAAGCCTGCATACAATTTATCACTTTTTATTATAACCGCTGTATAATTACTCTTCATTTTACCCCCAAAAATTGCCGCCCCTCTCGGAGCATGGGTGCTTATTATCCATTATTATGTTAATCAACTATTTGTAAATTAAGCATTATCAGATCATATTTCAAGCAATATTATATGAAGATATTGTGTCTATTAAAAGTGTAATAGAAACATTCTCTGCGGTTTTGCGGTTCTGCGAGAAATAATGTTAATTAACAATTAATAATTAAAAAAAAAGGGGGAAGGGCTCAGCGTCATTGCGCCTCTGTGGTGAAGATATTGCATTCTAATTAGAGCAGAGATACTCATGTATAGACCTTGCTGCTTTTCTGCCTGCACCCATGGCAAGGATAACAGTTGCAGCACCGGTGACGACATCACCGCCAGCCCATACTTTTGCTTTTGAGGTACTGCCTGTCTCTTCATCCGCTTCAATGTTTCCCCATTTTCCGATCTTAAGACCCGGAGTAGAAGCAGCGATCAATGGATTGGGGCTGTTGCCGATTGCGCAAACTGCGGCATCAATTGGGATTATCTCCTCTGAACCCTCTATCGGAACGGGTCTTCTTCTGCCGGAGTCATCCGGTTCGCCCAGTTCCATTTTTTTTATTTCCATCGATTTTATCCAACCGTTCTCATCGCCGATATAACGTATTGGTAGGGTAAGAAAATTGAAAATGACGCCTTCTTCTTCAGCGTTCTCAACCTCTTCCAGCCTTGCGGGAAGTTCCTGCCTGGACCTTCTGTATACTATCCAGGATTCCGCTCCTAACCTGAGTGCAGTCCTTGCGCAGTCCATCGCCACGTTTCCGCCGCCCATTACTGCAACACGTTTATGTCTTTTTATCGGCGTTGGATATTTTGGAAATAAAAATCCTTTCATGAGGTTCATCCGTGTCAGGTATTCATTCGCTGAGTAAACACCGTTAAGGTTTTCTCCGGGAATGTTCATGAACCAGGGCAGTCCGGCGCCTGACCCTATAAAAACCGCATCATATTCTTCCAGGATGCTGTCAATAGTTCTGGTTTTTCCGACAATAAAATCTGTAATTATCTTTACACCGAGTTTCTTGAGGTATTCAACTTCGCGGTTAACGATCGCTTTAGGCAGCCGGAATTCCGGGATGCCGTAAACAAGTACTCCGCCCATAGCGTGGAGTGCCTCGAAAATTGTTACATCATGCCCGAGTTTTATCAAATCTCCCGCAACAGTAAGCCCTGCGGGTCCTCCGCCGATTACCGCAACTTTTTTCCCGGTTTTTTTCTTTATTTCCGGCATATCAATTTTATTCTGTGCCGCCTCCCAATCCGCAATAAACCGTTCAAGTCTTCCTATCGCTATTTGACCACCTTTTTTTACCAGAATACAGGTCTCTTCACACTGTTCTTCCTGGGGACAGACTCTCCCGCATACAGCAGGAAGACAATTCTTTTCTTTAAGTATCTGTATTCCCTTTTTGAAATTTTTCTCTGCAATACATTTTATAAAACCCGGAATATCTATCTCAACAGGGCAGTTATCAACGCATCTCGGTTTTTTACACTGCAGGCATCTTTTAGCCTCTTCGATTGCTGTTTCAACCGGATACCCTAAAGCAACTTCATCAAAATTCTGCTTTCTAACTTCAGGCTCCTGTTTTGGGATATCTCTTCTGTTCAGATCAAGTTTTTTCTTTTGTGGTTCAGCCATAAAATATACCTTATATCAAAAATCAAAAATTTCTGCCAGAGGCAGATCAACCTCCGGTTGAAAATATCAAAATTATATATCTTTAATGTTCGGTTAATATTAATTGAGAGATTGCTTCGTCGCTTCACTCCTCGCAATGACATGCGGTTTGACGCCTTCGAACAATGAGATTGCTTTGTTGCTTCGCGCCTCGCAATGACAGTTGGAGGTGCTATCCCGCTTGGTTTCATTCTCCGTAATCCCTCACTATCATCTTATCTATTCATTATTAATTTTTCATTTTCCCGTATCCGGTCTCCGGTTTCCAGCTTCCGATTTGCATTTTACATTTTGATTTTTAATTTACTTATGTGCGTGTTCCTCGCATCCGCTGTGCCTGACTGGGATCACTTCCTCCTCCATATATGTTTTTCTCCTCTGAAGAAGCTCCTTCCAGTCTACAAGATGCCCATCGAAATCCGGACCGTCCACACATGCAAATTTGGTTTCTTTATCTACTGTAACACGGCAGACACCGCACATTCCTGTGCCGTCGATCATTATTGGATTCAGACTGACAATAGTCTTTATATCAAAAGATCTTGTCACATCCGATCCCCTTTTTAAAAGGAATGTACATCCGTTAATAATTGTCCGGTCGATCTTGTTTTTATGAGATTTAATAATATTATCCAGGTTGCCGACATGTCCCCTTGATCCCTTTGTACCGTCCCTTGTAATGAAAAAGATTTTATCCGATACTTCTTTTAGTTTTTCTTCCCAATAGAACAGGAACGAACTTCTTGCTTCAATTGTAATGATAACATTATTCCCTTTTTCCTTTAATGCTCTGGCTATAGGATAGATGCTTCCGATGCCGTAGCATCCACCTATACATAATACGGTGCCGTAATTTTCAATTTCCGTAGGGTTACCGAGCGGACCGGCAACTGTCGGGATGCATTTACCTTCTTCGACTTCAGCAAGTCTCGATGTGGTGCTGCCTACGTTCATGAAAATCAGTGTAACGGTTCCTTTTTCTTTGTCCCAGTCGGATATCGAAAGCGGGATTCTTTCACCGTCTTCTTCAGCACGGACAATCACGAATTGCCCGGGTCTCATTTCACATGCAACTGCCGGTGCCTCAACTGTCAAACAGTGAATATTGGGGACGATCATTTTATTTTCAACTACCTTGAACATCGCTTTTCCTTAGAATAATGTTTTTCAATCTTTTTCGGTAAATATTTTTTTCGATCCTTCAACAAATGAGGTTATTGGGAAACCGCGGTAAACATGTTCAGCTATTATCTTACCGGATTTTTTATGCCTTGATTTCCCATTTTCAGGTACATTCATAGATATATCATTTACAAGCGGAACAGCTTTTCTTTTTGGATTACCAAAACGGTCATAGTCTTTAATGATTTTAGCAATTTCTCTATGTATTTCTACTGCATTCTTAAATTCGAATCCTTTAAATCCCATTTTTTGTGCCAGTCTGCATAATATTTTCCAGTCCGGTTTTGCTTCACCCGGGGGATCGACCGCCTTGGTAATTCTCTGAAGCCTGCCTTCGCCGTTTATAAATGTACCGTCCGATTCGGTAAAAGCTGTCGATGCAAGAGCAAGGTCAGGTCCGGAATTGTCACCGGGTTTGTAAATATTTTGATAAATTACGAATTCATGCGAAGCATTTAGAGAATCCGGTGTCTCTCCGATCAGGAATAGAACTTTCATCCTTTTACCGTTAAGTATGGAAAATGCGTTCCAGCCGTTTGATGTATTAATAGAACTAATATTCCAGATTTTTGCCAGGTCTCTGCAGTTTTTCTTATCAGAAGAGTTTAAACCGCCGGGTAATAATTCCGGGTAAGCGCCCATCTTTAATGATCCCAGCAGATTATTGTGCGAAGGTAATGGAATAATTCCTGCCTTCATATTTTCTGCCAGTTTGTAAATTGTTTCAAAAATCCTGCTGCTGTGATCATAACGAACAAATTCTGAACCGACTAATATTACTATATTTTTTGCAGTGTTCAATAATTCACATGCTTCTGAAATTTCATTACGTATTTTTTTACCGTTACCTGAAGGTGTTGACTTGGTTTTAGCCGTTGCCTCCACTAATGTCTGAAGTAATCCGGGTGCTTTACTTTTTTGCGGTTTCAGCCAGATATCCGAGATTAAACCGAGATTATGTTCTTCCGGATTAATCGTGATTATTTTAGCACCGCCTGCAATTGCTTTCCTCAGTTTTACTCCAACAGTTGACCTGCCGTATTTTGTATCTAACCCAATACATAGAATTACGTCAGAGTCAGGAATACGGGATAAAGGGACACTCTTATTCAGTAATTTCAAATAAGAATTGAAACTGGAACCATAATAAAGCCTTGCAGAAGTGTCAATATTATTTGAATTCATTACGGCTCTTGTGAATTTCTGAGCAATATATAGATTTTCATTGCTGCAGTTTGGTGAGATCAGCATTCCGAAATCATCAGGGGAACATTTTGACAGTTTATCTGCAGCTTCATTGATAGCTTTTTCCCAGGAAATTTCAAGTTTCGTTCCATTGTATATTTTAAATGGTCTTTCCAGACGTTGTTTTCCGTTAACCATTTCAGGTATGCAGAATCTGCCTTTCACGCAGAGCTGCCCGTTGTTTATAACCGGGTCATCAGCCGGAAGAGCCCCAATTACATTCTCTCCTTTAACCTGCAGGCGGATCTGGCATCCTACACCACACAATGCGCAAGTAGAGATCACTTCACGGTCAGCTTTGCCGTCCCATTTACGCGATTTTTCGTAAAGTGCTCCTGTAGGACAAGCCTCTACACAGGCTCCGCAGAATTCGCATCCGGCTTCCAAATGGGTTCTTTCAAATGCAGGACCGATAATAGTAAAACGTCCGCGTTGTTTAAATGCCAGTACATTTGCAGTACGGATCTCCTGACACGTTCGTATGCATCTTCCGCAGAGTATACATAAATTGTAATCCCTGTCGTAAAACGGGTCTTCTTTTTCAACTCTCAGATTCCTGTAATAGACAGGGTATTTAATTTCATTGATCTCCATTTTTTCTACGACTTCCTGGAGTTCACACTGGCTGTCTTTTGGGCAGTAACGGCATCCCGTTGTAACACCTGCTTTACGGATTGTACCCATGAACTGTCTGCATTCTACTTTTTCATCACAGATCAAACAGCTTGAAGTATGTTCACTCAGGAACAACTGAAGTATCTCTTTCCTCTCTTCCTGAACCTGGATTGTATGAGTACGGATATTCATTCCATCTTCGACAGGTGTGGTACAGGATGTTGGAAACCCCCGCATGCCGTCTATCTCAACGATGCACATACGGCAGCCGCCATATGGACTCAATTCTTTATGAGCACAAAGCGTGGGGATATATATATTATTCTCCAGTGCGGCTTCCAATATGGTTAATCCGCTCTTGACGGCGAATGATCTGTTGTCGATTTTTATATTCACAGTATTTATTTGTTTATGCATCAGTCCTCCCTTTCGAGCGGATGACGATCGCATCACCGGCAATGGCATCGAAACGGCATATCTCATAACAGGCTCTGCATTTTATACATTTTGAAGGATCAAGGTTATGCGGTTCTGCTCTTGGTCCCGTTATAGCACCAGTTGGACAGACACCGACACAGCGCTGGCATCCTGTGCATTTTTCAAGTATAACCCTGTATTCTATTAATTCACTGCATATTGCAGCTTCGCAGTGTTTTTCTTTTATATGTGTCAGGTATTCGCTTCGAAAATACTTGAGTGTAGTAAGGACAGGATTGGGAGCTGACTGTCCAAGTCCGCACAAGGAACCTCTTTTAACAGTTTCCCCAAGAACCTGGAGCTTGTTGAGGTCATCAGGTTCACCTTCTCCTTTAGTAATGCTTTCAAGAATTTCAACAAGATGCCTTGTCCCAACGCGGCAGGGGACACATTTGCCGCAGGATTCTTTTTGAATAAAATCAAGGAAATACCGGGCAATATCCACTACACATGTATCGTCGTCCATTACAATAAGACCGCCTGAACCCATTATAGATCCTGCAGCGGCAAGGGATTCGTAATTTATTGGTGTATCGAGAAATTCTTCGGAAAGACAACCGCCTGAAGGGCCTCCTGTTTGAACAGCTTTAAATGGTTTTCTTGTCCCCCCTCCGATATCAAAAATGATCTCTCTCAGCGTCATCCCCAGGGGCACTTCTATCAGACCTGAGCGCCTTATTTTACCAACAAGAGAAAATGTTTTAGTTCCGCTGTTGCCGGATGTGCCGAATTGTTTGTACCAGGATGCCCCGTTCCTGATTATATTTGGCAGAGTTCCGAGCGTTTCAACGTTATTTATTATTGTCGGTTTTCCAAATAAACCGGAAATTGCAGGGAAAGGAGGTTTTGACCTCGGCATTCCCCGTTTTCCTTCAATCGATGCGATCAGTGAAGTCTCTTCTCCGCAGACAAATGCACCTGCACCTTCCTTGATTTTTATATTAAAATTAAATCCTGAATTTTGTATGTTTTTACCGAGAAGTCCGAATTCTTTCATCTGTAATATTGCTTTTTTTAAACGTGCAACAGCCAGTGGATATTCAGCCCTTATGTATATGTAACCCTGCGAGGCTCCAATAGCATATCCTGCTATTAACAATCCCTCAAGAACAGAATGAGGATCGCCTTCAAGAAGCGATCTGTTCATAAATGCCCCGGGGTCACCTTCATCAGCGTTACATATTATATATTTGATTTTACCCGGAGCATTTCTGCAGATTTCCCACTTTTTGTAAGTTGGAAAACCTGCGCCGCCTCTGCCGCGGAGCCCGGCATCCTTTACTTCTGAAATTACTCCTTCAGGTCCTGATTTAAAAGCATTTTTAATCCCCAGGTACCCATCATTTGCTAAGTAGTGATATATGTCTTCCGGATCAATTATCCCGCAGTTTCTCAGTACAACTCTAACCTGGGATTTTAGCATTGGCTGATCAAAAAATCCTGGGATACCATCTGCTATAGAACCGTTTTCCTCTCCGATATATCCGACTGAGGAGTTTTTAAGAGGTTCGTTCTTTATTAAATGTGATTCGATTATTTTCCCTGCTTTTTCCGGAGTTACGTTTGCATAGCTGATCCGCGGCTGGCCGGGAAGGGCAATGTCCAAAAGCGGTTCCAGGTAACAGGGTCCAATACAACCTACCTGGACAATTTTAGCTTCCAGTTTCCGGGTTTGCAGGATTTTATTAACCTCTTTGAGAACTTCCACTGCTCCTGCTGCTCTACCGCAGGAGGCTGTTCCAATATAAATGACAGGGACTTTACTGTTTTTTAACTGGTCCCATTTCTTTTTTGCAATTTGCAGATTTTTATGAAAACTATTCATATCTTTCCAATATTTCCTTTAATCCTAATACTGTTACTTTACTGTAAATATCATCGTTAACCTGTACTACCGGTGCGAGGGCACAACAGCCTAAACAGGCTACGCGCTGGAAATCGAATTTTTTATCATCGGTTGTTTGTCCATGAGAAACTCCGAGCTCTCTTTCCACCGATCTGGAAAGTATTTCACCTCCCTGTACATGACAGGCTGTCCCCAGACAGACTTTAATTGAATTACGGCCCGGAGCATTAAATCGGAATTGTGTATAAAATGATGCAACTCCAAAGATCTGGTTTTCAGATATTTTCAAAAACCTTGAGATCTCTTTTACAGCTTTTTCTGAGATATATCCATCTCTTTGCTGCATATCCTGCAGAATAGGTATTAATTCTCCTTCTTCTTTATTGAAATTTGAAAACATCTTTTTATGTTCTTTGCTTACCACCTGGAAATCTCCCGTTAATAGTTTATAAAGAAGGTAATACTTATTCCGGACCGACTTTTTGTTTAATAATTATGCAGTCAGTCAGATCAACCTCGCCTCTTACAAAATCTTCGGCGAAGGTCATACAGGTTGGTGAACCGCAGATTCCGCAGTCGATTTGAGGTAATTTGTTAAAAACTCTCTCTTTTTCACGCATTCTTTTGATAGATGTTTCTAGGTCCGTATCAAAATATTTCAATGGACGGGGCAGTAATTTTTCCTTAAAGAAATAATACCCGTTCTTCAATTTAATATTGATTTCATTGTCTGTTATTATGTGAGGTTTTTCGTATTTTTCCCGCTGTTTTATCATATTGGCACGGGCAACGTAAGGATTCTCCATACAAAATTTCCCGCTGACACAGCCCAGCATACAGGCAAGTGCTTCAACAAAATCAACATTCCTGAGTCTTGAATTTTCTATATCATCAAATATTCTCATGACATTCGGTAATCCGGAAACAGCAAGCCAGTTTTCCATTTGTGATGCAACCGTTACGCTTCCGAACGTTGTCCATCCGGAATGGAAAACAAAGTCTTCAGAGACATGCTTCGGATCAAAGTCTTCTTTAAATGATATAACATGGTGAATTAATAATGGAAAGATGTCTTGGATCGAAATTGCTCCGTCAAACCAGGATTTCTCTTTTTCGGCAGGCTGCTTTATGGAAACTATTTTTGAAGGGCAGGGCGAAATATATATAATACCTATCTCGTGAGGTTTTAATCCCAATTTGTTTTGCAGGTTTTTCCTGATCTCTCGTGCTGTAACTTCTCTTGGAACATCGAGAGGTACTATCAGTTCAACAAGGTCAGGGTATTTAACCTGAATAAGCCTGACTATTGAAGGGCAGTGTGATGATATTAGAGGAAGTCTGCCTTTATATTTTTTCAGAAATTGTACTAATGCTTTGGAAAGGGCTAAGACAGATTCTTTTAGATCAACAACCTCATCAAATCCCAGTTTCTTAAGTGCCTGGTGAATAATATAGGGGTGTGTGCCCGCTTCAAACTGAGTGTACAGAACAGCAGAAGGAACTACGACTTTATATTTATATTGTGAAATATCCGCAACAATACTTTCATCTTTAATTAATCCCCCTGTAGGACAAAGTGATATGCACATCCCGCAATCAACACAGAGTTCCTCTGAAATTACAGCTTTTCCGTCTCTGATACGTATCGCTTGTGTAGGACAATTACGCATACAGATCATACGCCCACTGCATTTGTCTGGGTCAACTTTGTGTACATGATAATACTTCATCCTTTTCCTTCCTTCACAGGTTTTTTTAATTAAATATAAAACTTTGTTTTAAGTATTGTTCCTTTTCCTACCTCGCTTTTTAAATCTATATCATCTGAATTTTTTTTAATATTAGGTAATCCCATTCCTGAACCAAATCCCATGGCTCTCATCTCCTCTGTTGCAGTTGTAAATCCTTCCTGCATAGCAAGGTTTACATCCGGAATACCTTTGCCCTTGTCGTCAATAATGACTTCAATTAATTTAGGGGTGACTGTTAATAAAACTTTTGCGCTTTCTGCATGCATCACTACGTTCATTTCCCCTTCATAAGTGGAAATTGCCACACGTCTGACCAGCAATGGATCAAGACCGATCTTTTTCAGGATCGACTTTATTTCAGTAGATACCATTCCGGCTTTCGAAAAATCATTGCCTTGAATACAAAACTCATTTTTAAATAAGGTCTTTTCTGTATTTTCGGAACCAACTCTGGTATAAGCAGCCTGTAAATTCTGATTGCTGACCATATTCAATGTAATGCATGCATCATACATATCAAGGTCTGTAGACAATAAAATCAGGTCGTTTTCTTTGGCAAATTTAGCAGATCCGTCTTTTGGTTTTTTCCCCCTGACAAATACTATTCCCGCAAATTCGGCCATATGCGCTGAAATTACTGCTTGTTGTGTAGCCAGACCTGTCAGAAGGATTGAATTGGATTTTCCGAAAGCCAGTACATCACTCATAAGATCGGAAGCATAGATGTGACTGAACTTTGTGTTAAGATTATCCCCACCCTCAATTACTGACGCACGCAGTGCTTCCTTTACCATAATGATTTTCATATATATTTGCCTTGTTTCTGAAATAAAATTTGAAAACAGGATAAATTGCCTGTAAAACTTACATGAGAAAAAATAAATCTAATAAATATGTAAATTATTTTTTTCCGAGGCCAAGCTCGTATAATTTACCTACCAATTCAAAAGTGGAATCCGCTGATGACAAAATAGCAATGTTATACTTACTTGCCAGGTCAATGGTGTCCTGAGGCACCTGTTTGCCGCTTGTAATCACTACTGCCGAAACGTCTACAAGATTTGCAGCCGGGACAATACTCTTATGAGTCTGTATTGTTAACCATATATCCCCGGATTTTGCTCCTGCCATTACATCGCTCAACATATCTGAAACAAAAACACCACTAACTGTCCGGTGTTCAAATTTACTCAATACTTTTAGGTCTAACTTTTCAACTAATTCTTGGGTTGTCATAGAAGTCCTCTTGCTTTTTTTTGAAGATGATCATTATACTCACTAAAACAGTGGTTTTCTATCTGTCTGCGGTTCTCGGGAAAGCATTCCCACGTCATGAATGAATATTCCCTTGCATTTTGATAGATCATTGATTAAATCGAAAGAGACAAATTTTATTTTGGATCTGGAAGTGTCTCTTCTCTGGTTAAAAAATTCGTTTAATATTTCAAGTTTGTTCTCCGAAACAGGTTCAGTTTCTTCTTTCTTAAGAAATCCAAAAGCGATCATGATCCATGTTTTTTCTTTTTCATATTTTTTCTGAAGTTTTTCAATTTCACAATTTTTCATACATCCGGTGCAGTGCATGAAGCCCATAAGATCGCTGAAACTTTCTTTCTTTCCGCAGCTGAGGCATTCCAGATCAAACATAAAAGACTGTGCATTTTCTACACGATTCCAGAAACAATCTCCTTCGCGGTATTCATCCGAAAGAAGAGGATTTCCTTCTTCGGTAAAAAAAGATCTGATCCCGTTACAATGAAAACACTTCTCAAAGACAAGAAATCCGAATCGAACATTTATCATTTCCCACCGATGCGCGCATTCAGGCATCTTAAATTCTCCCTGTTTTTAATGTATAAATATTCAGCTCCAGTAATGAAATATTATCCTACCGTTGATTTACAACGTGGGAAAATTATTGATTGTTGTTTCTTCTTTTAAAAAAACCTTGAGATAACAGCTGCCGTTATCATCACAAAAATTGTATAATCAAAACCAAATAAATCTAAGATTAATATATAGAAAAAACTTAGATAAAAGTCAAATCATTTTTTACAAATCTGTTTTTCAAAATCACTCTGATCACTGTTATAAAAAATTAAAACCTTTTTAAAAATCCGGGAGTACTTACAGTATGGAATTATAGAAGAGAGTTTTGTTTATATTCTCAGAAAAATAGTGCTTCCTTAATTTCTTAATCACAAACCCCATTCTTTAAACTTATCCGCTGCCCAATCCTGACACTTTTTGAAT
>JBHPGK010000108.1:0-11631 GCA_042570605.1 Candidatus Zhuqueibacterota bacterium | reverse complement strand
ATACTAAACTAAAAGTGGCTTAAAAATGTCTTGCTTTTTGGGGGGCACTACACAAGCTTAATACTACAAAAAAGGAACATAAATGAAGATATTTGAATTTAAACATGCGATGAAAATACTATATTAAATAGCAAGTAATAATGGTGGTAATATTTAAAAGAAAAACTGGTAAAAATATTCTCCTCTATCTTAAATTTCTTTGAATATGCACCTTCGTTTTTTATATTAGGAAGGTGAAGTAGAATGTTAGAAATTTATAATATTAAAGGGAAAAACAAAGAAAATATTTTTAAAGCATAAAGAATTATTGTATCCGTCTGTAAACTTGTCTAATTAAAATAAACAGCTGGAAAATAAATAAGACGAGAGGTTAAAATGTGCTTAAACATGAAAAAAGTAATATTATTGTTTTTTATTATTTTTTTCTACGCATATAAATGTGGACCTAACGAAGATATTAATATTACAGTTTCAAGTGGAACAATTCCTGTTTATTCCTGGGATGGCGGATCAGTGCATTATCTTGTAGTAAGAGAAATTGATAGAGGAGTGGTTGTATGGGCAATAGAAACCCCTGAAAAGGACGGGATAAATTCACCTGTTGAACATGGTTCAATTCCGAAAGGATGTGAACTTATTTTAGACCAGGGAAAACTTGGCAGTCCCATTGATACAACAGCTTTTGATAAACCTTTGGAAAACGGTAAAAAATATAAGATAGGAATTCTCAGGTTATTTTCAGGTTATGTTTTTGGTGAAAAAATATTTATGCCATAAATTGTTTTGTCAAAAACGTATAAAAATATTATAATGTTAAAGAAATGATTATAAGTCATTCAGTATCGTCAAATGGAGATTAAATGTTTAAAACAGAAAAATATGGTAGTATTAATTCTTCTATTTATAGTATTAGTATATCAATGCGGGCCTGATGAGGGTATTCTTTTAACAGTGTTAAATGGTACTACTCATGAATATTCCTGGGATGGCGGATCGGTAAATTATCTAATAGTAAAAAAATATAGTAATTCTGTAGCCGTCTGTGCAGTAATAACTCCAAAAAGTGATGGAATTTATTCACCCGTAAAACACGGTGAAATACCTGAGGGTGCCGTTCTTTATAATGATCCTCTTAAAATAGGTACAATAGATTCAACAGTATATAACAAACCTTTGGAAATTGGTGAAAAATATTATGTTCAGGTATGGAAATACAGGAAATATGCTGTTGGAGAGGCGGATTTTATTTATCAGGAATAATTTCAGCAGGCAATCCTCAAAAAACTTATTATATCTTCTCTGCCTTTAAAAAAAACCTTTGTTTTTCTCCAGAACATATAAAACCTTGAACTTTTAAAAATTTTTAAAAGGAGAAACAAAAATATGTATAAAATAAATCTAATCCGGTTTTTATTTTTAATAATAACAATTTCTTTAATATTACCTTTTTCATATTCTTACAGTCAGGTAAACGATTCGCTAAAAGCAGAGTTTAATATGGGGAATGAAATACCTCTCGAAAAGGTTAAAAAGTTTGCAATGTACGAAGCGAAAAAATCCTGGGCAGACGCGTCTATTGGTCCTGCAATTCCTGTGTGTGACCTAAGAGGAAATATTATTGCTTATGAGATAATTTTTTCGCTAAATGGAAAAGAATTTCCGGAAAAAACATCGGTATTTGAAAATATCAGAAAAGTAAAGAATTTATTAAAATTAGCAGAAGAGAAAAAAGATAAGGAACTAATAGAAAAGTATCAAAAAGAACGTTGGGGCTTAGATTCTTATATGACCATGGTTATAGGAGCAAGATATGACGTAGTACCACTGCTTGAATACCATACAGGTCTTCCTCCGTATTTTACTGTTCTTGAAGACGCAGTAGAAAGTGTAAAATCCGAACTGAAAACCGCAAATCCAATACTTTCCCGGATATATGCTGCAGGATTTTTGGACAAATGGTTTGAACTAAAAAGCAGTCAAGGTTCTGTCCTTGTAAATATGTATAATCTTAAGACTTTTAAATGCGAAGATTTGTCTGCATTGGCTGAAAAGGAGAGAATGGATCTGAGAAAACAGAATGAATCTTCTTTAAAAGACACCTGGCTTAGCCTGTTTTCTAAAATTGAAAGCACTGAAAACGACACCTCTGCAAAACTGAATAAATCAACAACTATAACGACTGTTATGATCGGAGGATTTCCTGATTATTTGAGGAGAAGAGGATGCAGCCCAACATCAGCGGCAATGGTACTGGGATACTGGCATCCGAGGGGATACGAAAATCTTATGCAGTATGGTTCTGAATATTTAATTAATGAATTAGCAGATGCTATGTTTACAACACCTGATCCCCCAGGTGAGACAAATCCTTTAAACATACAAATTGGGGTTGAGCATGTTGCAAATGATCATTATGGTTATGATTTTGACTGTTCCAGTTCTGTTGGTATTTATACACCGTACGGCACTATAAATTCGAACTGGGATAATATAACATATGAGATAGACCACGGAAGACCTCTTGTATGGAGTGTAGGTGGATATACTCCCCCGGGAGAGGAAGAAGAAGTCGACCATTCAGTAGCTTGTTTCGGATATCAAAGACGAGATTATGATACTTCAGATACAGAGCTTTTTGCAGTCGTTCGGGATACCTGGATTCCTGGGATACATTATTGGATTGTAATGAAAATTGATAACTTTTTTAATACATATTATGCTACAGAATATTACACTGATTGCGTTACAAGTATTGTTCCAGGTTATTTTGTCAATGCCACAATTAAAAACAGTATAGGCGGAAGTGTTGTTAAAGTTGACGGTATAACCCGGGATTCTCCATATACTGCACAATGGGAATGCGGCAGCAGTCATACAATCGCGGCAGTCAGCCCTCAAACAGTGAGCGGTACAACATATTTTTTCAAAAACTGGAGTGACCAGGGTGGACAGATTCACACGGTAAGTCCAACCAGCAGAGATATCACATATACTGCAAATTTATATAAAATTTTTACCTCGGTTTCTATCAACGGCCCCTCATCAATTCCCTATAAAGAAGACGCTACCTGGAACGCTGTCACAGACGGCGGATCCGGAACATTTTCCTATGCATGGTATAAAGACGGAATTATTTCTTCCCTGGCAAGCAGTTACACAACAAGATCGAGCACTCCTTTTACATTGGAGCTAATTGTGATAGATTTAATACATAGTATTACAAAATCGGATTCAAGGAATATAACAATCGGTTCGGGTGAACCCAAAATTTCAGTTTTACCCAAAACATTTGCTCTCCGACAAAATTACCCAAATCCATTCAATCCTGAAACGAATATTAAATTTGCCCTGCCGGAAAGCTTGCCAATCAATCTTATTGTCTATGATATTAACGGCAGGTTTGTCAAAAATCTTGTTAACGGTTCACAAAGAGCAGGTTACCATAACGCTAAATGGGACGGTACCAACAATTACGGAGATAAAGTTTCCAGCGGTGTATACTTTTACAGGCTGATCGCAAACGGTAAGGTTTTGTTTACAAAAAAAATGCTTATGGTTAAGTAAAATAAAAAAAGACGGGTGTTCTTATTAATTTAAGGGCGCCCTTTTTTTTCAACAAAACCGGGTATTTCAGAGACACAATACTAAATTATTAACAATTGATCAATTATTGATTATCTTATGGTATGGCATGAATAGCAGGGTGAATGTATACAAATTCAAATGACCAAATCCCAATGATCAGCCGGAGGCAGATCCCGCAAGGGCGGGACAAATGTTTTTACAGCAGAGTTACTATGTTATAAAAGTATTTGATAGAGAGAAGAAAAGAGGCTACCTTTATGTAAAAAATTTAATTATTAACGGTGGTCTCAGGCACAAAGCAGGGAAAAGACGCGAAGGGGAATACTAAATTCAAATGACCAAATCCCAATGACAAATGAAAGAAAAAAATCACAAAATAGTTTTACCACAAAGACACAAAGGGAGGCTCAAAAGACATCAATATTAATGTAATAGTGATAAAATATCATTTTTTGAATTGAAATTGGAAAGGATAAAAAAATACCATTAAATCTGGTCAAATCAGGATCAAATCTAATGGTAAAATGAAAGATTAAAAATATATATTAAGCAACTTTTGTGACAATTTTATACATCACTGCACCTAAATAACCTTTAGGATCTATCTCAGCAATATACATGCCTTTCTGCATAAAAGCCGGTCTTTTAAGGAACGGAGCCGAAAGTTTATCTAAAAGATCCTTAGCTTCCCAGTTTTTATCCCCGTCTGATAACAGAACCGGTTCGTTGTCAGCGACCAGTTTTTCCAAAATCTCTTTTAACACCATTACGCACCTCTTTACACGAAGTCAACATTTGTTTTATAATATTGTACGGTTTTTTAATATTTTAGTTGCATAATCGGTAAATTTAGGTAAAATATTTAATGAAGATGTTTTATATAAAAAAACAGAATTTATCTAAATAATCATTGAATGTTAAAATCTTCAGTTTTATTTTACTGCATATTCTGTTAACGGTATTTAATATTTGAATTACAGGAACACTGTAAAAAACGTTTTATACTTAAATTATTTATAAATATTCAACACAGAGTTTATGAGTTTACAGAGCTGCACAGAGGGAATGAATTTATTTTTTTCAAGATATTTTTCTGTGAAACTCTTTTATCTCTGTGTTCTCTGTGTTAAAGGATTTGAATGTTATTAATCTCATAACTTATTGTTATACATACAATTAAGATTGCAAACAACATTCTTATGAATTTGCCGAGTATATAAAAATGAGAAAAAAAGTATATGATATAGTAATTATCGGCGGGGGTATTATCGGCAGCTCTGCCGCATATTATCTCGCAAAAACCTGCAATAAAAAAAAAATAGCCGTTATCGAACCGGATTTTACATATTCGAATGCATCCACCACACTTTCACTGGCAAATATCCGAATACAGTTCAATCTAAAGGAAAATATCCAGATATCTTTATACACCTTTGAAATCCTTGACCGGTTTGAAGAAGAAATGGCAGTTAGTCAGGAAAAACATTTTTTAGATATTCACAGGGAGGGGAATCTTTTTCTAATTGATGAAAATAATCAAAAAGATATGAAGCAGGCATTTGACCTTCAGAAAAACCTGAAATGCAATGTTCATTGGCTGAAACCTGAAGAAATCAAAGCAAAATATCAGCTATACAATCCTGAAAATGTTATTGGAGGGTATTTTAGCCCTGATGACTGTTACCTGGATGCTTTCTCTTTTCTTATGGGTTATAAGAAAAAGTCTCAATTCATGGGCGTGGATTTTATCGGGGACAGGGTGATAAATATCATCTCCGGAAGAGGCAGGGTTGAAGGAGTTAAACTTGGATCAGGAGATGATATTTCAGCCAAATTTGTAGTAAACTGCGCAGGAGCCTGGGCGGCTGATGTTGCCCGGACTGCAGGTGTTGAAATTCCTGTAATACCTGTGATTCGGCAGGTTTTTGTCCTGGATCCGATGATAAAACCTGAAAATCCTTTTCCATTAACCGTTTTACCGTCCGGATTATATTTCAGGACTGAGACCGGAGGATTGATCATTTGCGGAAAATCTATGCCTGAAGATAGAACAGGATTTGATTTTACTTGGGATCAAAGCAGGTTTTTTGAAAATCTCTGGCCCGAACTGGCTGAGTTTGTACCTGCTTTTGACAGACTAAGACTGGTCAGGGGTTGGGCTGGATTGTATGCAGTAAATACGTTTGACGGAAATGCTATTCTTGGAGAATGCCCAGATGTAAAGGGATTTTATCTTGCAGCGGGTTTCTCCGGGCACGGGCTGCAGCAGGCTCCTGCAGTCGGGCGGTATATTTCGGAATTGATCACCGGGAAAAAAGTTTCGCTTGATCTGTCGGTCTTTCATATAAACAGGATATATGAAAATAAACCTCTTGATGAAAGTGCTCTGGTTTAGTAATAATGATGTGGATTCTTTAGCCTCGTTAATAAGTATTGCTGATATTTTTGTTAATTCAAGTGATTTTTGTTTCAAATCGGTTTCTGTTTTATTAAATTTACTCCTTAAGATCAATCTTCAACTAACATAAAGGGTAAATAAAATGAAAGTATTTTTACTTTTTACTTTTGCAGGTTTGATGATCTTTGCATGTTCAAAACAAGCAGTAAAAACTGACATGGTCATGGACGGCAATCCGTTTTTTACAGAATGGAAAACTCCGTTTGGCACACCGCCGTTTCAGTTAATAAAAAATGAACATTATATGCCCGCTTTCAATGCTGCGATAGCAAAGGAAAAAGAGGAGATCCGGGCAATCATCGATAATTCCGAAGTTCCGACATTCGATAATACCATCGCGGCGCTTGATTTTTCAGGTGAAATGCTCTCTAAGGTTAACAGCGTATTTGGCTCGTTGAATGAGTCTGATACGAATGAGGAAATGCAGGAAATTGCCAAAGAAGTGGCGCCTATGCTGACAAAACACCGTGATAATATTCTTTTGAATGCGGAGTTGTTTAAAAGGATAAAATCCGTTTATGAACAGCGTGATAAACTTGACCTTACTACGGAACAGTATACTGTCTTAGACAAGTATTATAAGGATTTTGTGAGGGGAGGCGCAAATCTCAGTGACGAGAAAAAGGATGAGCTTAGAAATATCAATGAAGAACTCGCTGTGCTGTCCGAGCAGTTCGGCGAAAACGTTTTAAAAGAAACAAATGCGACGTGTCTTGTCATAGATAATGAAGAAGACCTTGCAGGACTGCCGAAGTCTGTAATTGATGCTGCAAAAGAAGCTGCAGAAAGCAAAGGTGAGACCGGGAAATGGGTGATAACCCTGCATAAACCGAGCTGGATTCCGTTTTTGCAGTATTCTGATAAAAGGAAACTGCGCGAGAAAATCTACAGGCAGTGGTTTATGATAGGTGATAATAATAACGCAAACGACAACAAAAAGATCCTTTCAAGAATGTCTGCACTCAGGCAGAAGAGGGCGGAACTTCTCGGATATAAAACACATGCACACCTTGTGCTGGAAAGCAATATGGCAAAAGTACCTGAAAATGTTTATGAACTTTTACAGCAGCTCTGGGAACCGGCAATACGGATGGCAAAGAAAGAAAGGGATGAATTCCAGGCAATGGCAAATAAGGAAGGTAATAATTTTAAACTCCAGTCATGGGACTGGTGGTACTACGCGGAAAAAGTCAGGAAGGAAAAATTCGCCCTCGATGATAATATGCTGCGGCCTTATTTTAAAGTTGAAAATGTCATTAAAGGCGCTTTTGATATTGCAGGCAGGCTTTTTAATATTACTTTTGCCGAAAGAAAAGATATACCGGTCTATCATGAAGACGTAAAGGTATGGGAAATAAAAGAGGCAGATGGGACACATGTCGGAATTTTATATACGGACTATTTTCCGCGTGCAAGTAAACGTGGCGGTGCCTGGTCGGGAGATTTAAGGGAGCAGTCAAAAAAGGATGGAAAAATGGTTCATCCGATCATCTATAATGTCGGGAATTTCTCGAAACCCACAGCAGACACCCCTTCATTACTAACAATAGATGAGGTTAGAACTCTTTTTCATGAATTAGGTCATGCACTTCATGATCTTCTTTCGCAATGTACTTATCCGAGGGTAGCCGGAACTTCAGTCTCAAGGGATTTTGTTGAACTGCCCTCCCAGATAATGGAAAACTGGGCTGTTGCACCGGAAGTACTTAAAACATATGCTGTTCACTACCAGACCGGTGAACCGATCCCGGATGAACTCATTGACAAAATGGTAAAGTCCGGATATTTCAACCAGGGATTTGGTACTTCGGAATACCTTGCTGCATCTTTTCTCGATATGGACTGGCATACGATCACTACTCCTGAAGAGCATGATGTTATTAAATTCGAAAATGCATCAATGAAAAAAATTGGACTTATCCCTGAAATTCTCCCAAGATATAGAAGCACTTATTTCCGGCATATTTATGCGGGCGGCTATGCATCCGGTTATTACAGTTATATCTGGGCAGAAGTGCTTGATTCTGATGCTTTTGAGGCGTTTAAGGAAATCGGTCTTTTCGACAGGAAGACTGCAATGTCATTCAGGGAAAACATTCTTGAAAGAGGCGGTACAGAAGACCCGATGGTACTTTATAAACGGTTCAGGGGAGCCGAACCGAAGATCGATGCACTGCTGAAAAAACGCGGATTGAAATAAGATGATTTAGTTTCTCGCAGAGACGCTTAGCACGAAAGTAAAAGATGATTTTGTCTCTCGCAGAGACGCAAAGAACGCAGAGGGAAGAGAGCATTTATTAAATACAATTAAAATCCTTATTCCTGCGGTCTCAGTGGGAATTTGATAAGAAAAAACTGTCATTCCGAACTTGCAGACTGTGTGAAAACGGCCTAATATTTTACTAATATTTCACAGAATTTCTACTAATTCTGTATTTTTGAGAGATTTTTTTGATTTTTCCAATAAATATCTATAAAAAGAAAAAAAGTCGCTTTAAGTTAGGGCTTTAATCAGTTTTTTTACTCCTAAAATGTTAATAGCTCTTTTAATATTGTACATTAGTACTATTAAACTCATTTCTGAAGATACTTTTTCCGACCCTCGTACAAGGAAAGAGTCATATCCCATCCAGTGTTTTATAGTACCGAATGGATGTTCAACAAGTGATTTTCTTAGATCAACTTTATGACCATTATTAAGAGTCTTTCTTCTCATTTCTTCTATAATTTCTTCATGTACCCACCGGTATATACGGCGGTTTCTTTGCATGCGGGTGCATTGAGGTTTTTGTTTACATTCTTTACAGTATTTTGTTGAATATACCTTAAGCTCCTTACCTAACTTCTCTACTGTATGTTGATACTTCAACTTCTCTCCGGCCGGGCAGATATAACAGTCGTTCTCAGTATCATATCTGAAATCATCTTTCGTGTAAAGACCCAGACTTTTGTTATTTGAACTCTCAGGTTTTGGTACATAACATTCTATCTTTTCATCATAGCATTTTTTAATCTCCATATCTTTGTAATATCCCTTATCTGCAACCACCTCAAGTTCCTCTACTCCTAAAAACTGCTTCGCTTTTACCGCCATATTTGAAAGCTGGTTTTGATCATTGATATCGTTAGTTACTTCATGACTTACAATTAACTTATTTTTACTCTCTGTTGCTATCTGAACATTATAACTGACATCATTACCTCTATTCGTCTTCATCATTCGGCTGTCCGGATCTGTCAGATTAACCTGACCTTCAACTGAGGATTCTATCTTTTCTTCTATGTCCTTTATCTCTTCTTTACGCTTCTTCAAGTACTCTATCTTCTCTTTTATTCCGGTTACAGAAGAGTCATCTAAAACGTTCTCTTTGTTGTCATTCTTATCCAATATCCTTATATATTCGGATATCTCTTTATCTATATTTTTTATAACCTTCTCTATTTTCTTCTTCGTATATGAACGGTTGTTACTATTTACCGCACTGAATTTACTCCCGTCAATCGCTATTAATTCCGTTCCAAATAAATCAAGTTTCTTGCAAAGTAATAAAAACTCCCGGCAAACTCCCTTTATTGCCTTTACATTATCCCTTCGGAAATCTGCTATCGTCTTAAAATCAGGACGCAACTTCCGCATAAGCCACATTAACTCAACATTACGATTACATTCCCTTTCTAATTGTCTGCTCGAACGTATCCTGCTCAAATAGCCATATATGTATAACTTTAAAAGATCTCCAGGATTATATGGCTTCCTACCAGTATCCTTTGTCTCTGAATACGTAAACTCCATTCCAACTAAATCTAAATTACCCACAAACGCTTCTATAAAACGTACAGGATTCTCATCCGTTATATATTCATCTATCGTCTCTGGAAAAAGAGTTACTTGCTCTCGGCTTATACCTTGGATATACCGCATATCTCTCCTCTTTTTTTCTCCTTCACAATTTAACTATTTTTCCTTTTCCTTTCAATACGTTTTCACACAGTCTGTTGTTTCGGAATCTCATAATTGAATTTATTATCAATTTTTAGGATGTGAACTTTGTGGTATGAGATTCCCGTTTTCACGGGAATGACACATTCTTTTCTTGTTCCTACGGTCTCCGTAGGAACACTTCTTGATGTTAATTAATCCGTTCCAACGCAGATAGACTGTGTGAAAACACATGATTTTATATGATATTATAATTTTAATGTCATTGCGAGGAGTGAAACGACGAAGCAATCTCACCGCTAATGTATTGTTATTATATCATTTATGAGATTTCCTCAGGCGTCCCGACACATTGAGACTCCCTCGTAATGATACCTTTGTACTTGTTTTTTTGCCGTTTTCGCACAGTCTGAGAGCATTGGAACAAGGAGGGTTGATTACTCACAGAGGCGCTTCTCCAGAGGCGGATCCACCTTTGGCGGAAAAGAACGTAGAATAAAGGCTTCTGCATATTATTATGGGAGCCTTTTTTTCAGGGTTTCGACGTAATTCTGATTATAACGCATACGGCTGTGTTGTTTCCATTTCGGAGCAGTAATCCATAGAGGATTCTTCATCTGTTTTTCCCATATGTAAAAATCCCCGAGTAACTCCTTTGTCTTTTCAGGATTTGTATTACTCAGGTCATTTTTTTCGCTGATATCCTCTGCGAGATTATGTAATCTTGGCGGTTCGTCATCGAACCAGATAAGTTTCCAGTCACCCTTACGTACAGCGCCATGATGTAAAAGTCTCCAGAATAGTATGTCATGAGGTTGGTCGCTTTTTTCCCCGCTCAGGTAGGGCAGTAAATTTACACCGTCATATATTCTGTTTTCAGGGAGCTTACCTCCGGCTGCAGCAATAGCTGTTGGGAAAATATCTAAAGCCGTAACCGGACTGCCGTATACTTTCCCTTCCGGCAATACTCCTTTCCATTGTACCAGAAAAGGTACGCGAATCCCTCCTTCGAGAAAAGTCCCCTTTGTGCCGCTTAATGGATCATTATTCGAGGCGTTGTAAGGCAATGCACCACCGTTGTCGTTAGTGAAAAAAATTAATGTATCTTCTTCAAGGTCTAATTCTTTAAGTTTCTGTAATACTTTCCCGACATTTTCATCAAGAGACTTTGTCATTGCGGCATTTATTGCTCTTTCTTCTGTTTTAAATTCAGCTCTGAATTTTTCCAGGTAATCAGGCCGTGCGTGCAGGGGAGTGTGAGGAGCATTGAAAGAAAGGTAAAGATAAAAAGGATTGTTTTTGTTTCTTTTTATAAAATAACATGCTTCATCACCAAATGCATCGGTCAGGTAGGGCAGTTTTTTATAGTTCGCCTGCTCAAAATTTCGTTTTATCCGCTTTGCTTTGCCGGGAAGGTATGTACTGCTTCCTTCAAGCATTCCAAAAAATTCATCAAAACCCCGGCTGCAGGGGTGAAATTGTTTTTTAGTTCCGAGATGCCATTTACCTACAACTGCTGTCCTGTAACCTGATTTTTTCAATAGATCCCCTATAGTGATTTCATTAACCGGGAGACCGCAAATATTCGGGTCAGTTCCTTCCCCGCTCAGGTAGGGCAGTAAATTTACACCGTCACACAGTCTGTTGT
>JBHPGK010000107.1:0-11642 GCA_042570605.1 Candidatus Zhuqueibacterota bacterium | reverse complement strand
CATAATGAAAACACACTTCTTCCTTTGCTTTTACCCTTTGAATTGAATAAAATGCAAATTTATGACGTTTCAATGCAGGTGAATTCGCCTAAATATAATGAGCCTGATTGTATTATACCGGTTTAGATTTTTTAGATAACCTCACTTTTTATTTTACCTGCTTCAAAATTTCCTCTACAGCTTTTTCAAGCTGAGGGTCTGTACCATCAAGGTCGTTGTTAAGATCATTTATTACAAATATATCCGGTTTGATACCGCCGATAGTTTCAAGGTCCTTTCCGTCAAGAGTAAAACAGCCCCAGAAAGGCAGTCTGAAGCTTCCGCCGTTCATCAAACGGGAGCCGGATGTAAAAATCAGCCAGCCGTAGGTTGTATTGCCGATTATTTTACCTCTTTTGAGTTCCTTGAATCCGTTTGCGGTCATTTCCCCGTCACTTAAAGTCACTTCGTTTACAAGGAGGACAACAGGTTTATGAGTAATGCCATAAGTCGACTGCTGTGATTCTTCCATACCCCTTATTTTCCACTTTGCATAGACCGGTTTTGTTAAAGCCTGAAGGACCCTGTCATGAACATTGCCGCCCATATTATAACGCAGATCAAGGATCAAACCCTTGCTGCTGACTGCATCTCTTTCCAGTTCCTTTAAAAATCTGTTTAAATTTCCCATTCCCATAGCACTCATATAAATATAAGCTATTTTATCATTTGTCTTTTTCTTTATAAATTCTTTTCTGCCGGATATCCATTCTTCCTGCAGCAGACCACTTATACTCGATACAGGTTTTATAGATACTTCAACATTCCTTTTCAGGCTTTTACTATTAAAAAGCAGTTTTACTCTTTTATTTCTCTGACCATTGAGATGTTTCCAGATATTCTCACCCGAGTTTACAGGTTTACCATTTATTGAAACTAAAGCATCCCCTGCATTCACGCTGTCCCTGTGCAAATATAAAGGACTGTTTTTCACAATCCTTTCAAGTATAATATCTTTACCGGTAAAATCCCATATTCCTCCGGTATATGCACTTGGCTTTTCAGTACTTGCACCCCTTGGGGCATAAATACCTGTGTGTGAAGAATTCAGATACCCGATCATTTCATTTGCATAATAGTAAAAGTCCTGGTCTTCCCTAACCTGCTGAAGCACCGGTCTGAAAGAATTATAAGTTTGATCCCAGTCAAGATTATGATGCTTTTCATCATAGAAATAATATTTCAGAGTATAGTACAGTTCTCCAAGCGCCTGTTCAAAATCTTCGACCTTATCAACTTCGATCTTTGTGGTAAGATTAATTGTTTTGCTTTTTTTGCTCCCCAGGTCCAAACGCCCAATCTTACCGCTTTTAATATAAAAAACCGCATTATTTTTCTTGTCCACCTGAATGCTGTTAATCCCGGTTAGCTGAGGTACAAATGATTCAGGTCGTCCCCATCTTCCGTCTTTATAGGTTGTTTTCCATAAATGACTGTTTCCGTCCGTACTGTTTACAAAATATACCGTATTTTCATCTTTAGGTGAATAGAAGAAGCTCCTATCATTAGAGAGAGTATTTGTTACAGTCAATGTCTGCAGATCAATGTCATCCAGTTTAAATTTTACCAACTGTTTTTCTTCGTCTTTTTTATCCTCTTTATCTTCCTTTTTCTTTGATTTATTTTTTTCTTTTTCTTCTTCAGCAAAGAGTTTTTCAAAGTCATCTTCTTTAAATTCGGGAACTATGGGTTTGAAAAACAACTGGTAGATATCTGTTTTACCTGTAAATTCGGGGAAGCTGTGGCCGAAACGGTTAGAACTGAACAGCAGAGACTTTCCTGAAGGAGCCCATTCAGGTGAACCCTCATCATATGCAGTATTTGTCAGGAGGATCTTATTTCCGGACTTTATCCCAACTGCAAATATATCGCGGTTCCCGTTTACAGTTTCAACATATGCAATGTATTTGCTGTCCGGTGACCATGAAAAGCCCCCGGCAAAACGACCGCCATAATTTCCTTTAACCAGAAGTCTCTCATTTTTACCGTCAGCATCGATCAGCCTGATCTCTCTTTTGCCGTGATAGAAGGCAAGCAGCTTTCCATCCGGTGAAAGTTGGAGATAACGTTCATCTTCTTTATTATTAGTTAACTTGACAGGTTTTCCATCGCCCAGAGCAGAGATTTTATATATAGACGGTTTCGCACCTGCATCGGAAACGTAAAATATATTTTTACTTTCTTTATCCCAATGAACATCTGACTCCCGCCAGTGTGTATTTGTGATATTTCTTGCATAGCCGCCTTCCTTAGAGGTAACAAATATCTCGCCTCTCACCACAGCAGCTATTTTCTTTCCATCCGGTGATACATGATATTCGCTGACATTTGTATTTGAGACATAAAATTTCCTGTTCTTTTTTGGCTCCGCAGGGGCATCAATCTCGACCTTTTTGGTTTTACCTGTATTTAAATCAATAAAATAAATTCCAAATTCTCTTTCACAAACAGCTGCCGGAACATCTCTGGCAGTGGAAAGCCATCTCATATCACCGTTTCTGTATTTTGTCACCGGACTAATATCCGAACCATCTGCCGCGACCGACCAGATATTGTAATTCTCGTATTCCCTATCGGATATAAAATATATCTTTTCCCCGTTATTACTCCAGCTTGCCCAGAAAACATTACTTTCATCTCCAAAAACGAGTCTGGCTTTATCTTCCGATAAGTTTTTAAGCCATACTTTTGAACTGTTTGCTCCCTTGTATCCTTTTCTCCATTTGAATCCATTTTCCATCCCGGTTGTAAAAACAATAGATTTACCGTTTTTGTTTATTTTCGGACCATAAGGCCAGCTCCAGTAAGTATCCAGTAAAGGGAGGGCATTCCCCCCGCTGATTTTCATCTTATAAATACTTGTTCTGGAATACCTGTTTGAAGTAAAAATAATCCATTTGCCGTCAGGAGTAAAATCTGTGACTAAGTCATTACCGGAATTAAAAGTCAGTTGTTTTGGTTCCCCGCCGCTCACGGGTATGATATAAACATCATTATTCCCGTTTCTGTTAGATGAAAAAGCAATAGATTTCCCGTCAGGCGACCATAAAGGTTCGCTGTCATAAGCAGAGTGATTGGTTAATCTGAAAGCTTTCCCCCCCTGTGCTGAAACAAGCCACAGGTCACCCATGTAAGAAAACGCTATTTGTCTGCCATCGGGAGATAATGCAGGGTATCTTGCACCAATAAGCTTGGTATCCTGGGCAAATAAACCAGTGGTCAACATTAATAAAATCATTATAAAAGGGAATAAAACATAATTTTTCCTATACATTTTTTTCTCCATGTGGTTAAAATTCATGTAATAAAGCAACAAGGTATTATTTTAATAGTAATTGCAGACAATTACTCAATGATTCTTGGAAAATCTTTGATACCCAGAATTTCTGCGATAATTTTTGGGATATCAGTATTATCAAAAACACCTGTAAATTTTTCAGCAAAAGGGCCAAAAGCATAGACCGGCAGTGGGGATCCTGTGTGTCCTTTGGTAGCCCATGCTATATTCAGCTTTTTTCCATCAAGACTTCCGCCATTGACTGCCATACCGCCTGTTTCATGATCCCCGGTAATAATAATAAGAGTCTCTTTATTTTCAAGAGCAAATTCAACTGCAGCCTTAACTGCGAGGTCAAAAAGAAGGATCTGCCGGATCGCTTTTTCAGTGTCATTGTCATGGCATTCCCAGTCGATCTGGCTGCCTTCGACCATTAGGAAAAATCCATTTTCATTTCTTTTTAACAGATCGATCGCTTTTTCAGTAAGCTCGGCAATCATGGGTTCCGGTTCTTCTGTCGTCAGAGGACCGTAATGGAACAAACCAAGTACAAAATCATTATTAACCGATTGAAGGTCTTCTTTAGTTTCAATATAAGTGTAACCTGCTTTTTTAGCTTCTTCTATCAGGTTCCGCTCATCTTTTCTTTTACTGAATTTCAGATGCTGCGGAATAAAGAAATTTTTCCCTCCCCCAAAAATAACATTGACCATGTTCTCAATGATCTGGGAAGCAATTGCAGGTTCATTCGATCTGCTCCGTACGTGAGAAGCAAATGCAGCCGGGGTCGCATGTGTTATTGTTGATGTCGCAATCAATCCCGTCATTTTACCCTGTTCTTTTGCAGCTTCAAGAATGGTTAATATCTTTTTGCCGTCCGGAGTCATACCTATCATACCGTTGTTAGTTTTAAATCCTGCTGCAAGTGCAGTACCGCTTGCGGCTGAATCGGTAATTAGCTGACGTGCAGAATGAGTTTTCTGGATCCCTGTGACCGGCATTTTATCTATATACAATTTACCGGATGCGCCCACAGCTCTGATCCTTGCTGCAGACACTTGAGTTATTCCTGTGCCGTCACCTATGAGCAATATCACATTTTTTACTTTTTCAGCTTTAATCAGAGGATATGGTTTTAAATCTGAAGGCGGTGTGTAAAAACTGATATCAAGTGTAACTTCCTGACAAATTACCGGATTAATAATAAACAGAATAATAATAATTGTCAGAACTGAAAATCTGCCGATATTTCTTTTTTTCATGATGTGCCCTTAATTATAAATACAACGGATCATTATCTTCATATAGAGATACTGTTTAGAGTATTAAAAAATTCATTTATATCAAAAATTTCAGGAGAAAATTCTTTCTCTGCCGCAATTTTAGAAAGTAAAAACATTTTTTTATTATACGGCGTATCGATATTTACATTTTTACCAAGATCTACAATTGTCTGATAAAAATCCGTGCACTCGAGCGGTTTCCTTTTATAATAAAGGTCCTGCCATGTGGAAACATATGCCATTATATGTCTTGAATGGTAAAACGGTTCACTGCGTTCCAATTTTTCAATCATATCTTTCGCTGTTAGATCTATATCCGAATCCGGGGAGTAATCGATACCGGCTTTAGCAAGAACCTTTATCCCCTCTGTTAACAGGTCTTTCTGCAAATTCAGGAACTTCGGTTTTTCATGGTACTCTTTTTTTACAATTGAAACAGGAAGGTTTATAAGGTTTACCAGAAGCTTTAAGTACCTGTCAGAGACGATCTTTCCTGAAACGGTGGTTTTAAATCCGCAGTTGGTGAAAATCCGTACCATTTCTTCTGCTGTTTTGTCTGATCCGGATGGGTACCTGCCGATAATTATTCTCCCTTCCCTTTTGAACATAACCTCACCCGGTTCGAGCATTGCGCAGGTCATTTTAACAATTCCGCCGTACACATTTTTAAAATATTTTGCAAGCTCTTCCTCGTTATTCATACCGTTTTGGACTGCACAAACAGGAATATCTTTATCAAGATAAGATTTCTTAGCAATCTCAACGAAATCTTTTGTCTGGGCAGATTTTACAGTAAGTAATATCACATCACCCGATTTGAAAACAACCTCTTTTAAATCAGTAACAGTATCAATTTTAACGTAAAATTCTTCTTTCTCCTTTTTGATCATCAACCCGCGGCTATTTATCACATCTATATGCCGCTTCCTGCCGATAAGAACAGCACCGTACCCATTCCTGATCAATAGACCGCCAAGTGTACTTCCTACTGCACCGGCTCCGAATATAATAAATCTTTTAACCATGAAATATTAAGATAATAAATTTAAGGTATTTAAGAAATAAAAAAGCGGTGTAACACCATTTTAGTTTTACACCGCTTTTTAAATCTATGTCAATATTATGTCAGGGGCTAAAATTTTTGACCCTCTATATATATAGACTGTTCAAATGGTCAAAAGGTTATAAAAATTTTTCAAAAAATCGCATTTTTTTCTTTTTTCTTCAGATTGAGGCGGTTTTTTACCTAAAAAATACCTGGGGTGAAGGTGAATAACACCTTCACCAGCGGAAAAAACTGCATTTTTTTTTGATTCTCCACAAATTCAGTTGGTTACACGTGAAAAATATAAATGGCTGAGGTGTCACGAAGTATTACTTTGTAAAAGAGCACCTTCATCGGCGAATAATAATTTATAACGGTTTTAATGTAGAGACGGCAGCATGCTGCGTCTTGTGGACTGCGTCTAATTTCTGGATTAGTATTGGTTTTTATGTTTCTATTATTATATTGATTTTCAGACGGCAGCATGCTGCCGTCTCTACATTAATAGAAAATCTCTGTGCAACTCTGTATTCTCTGTGCTCTCTGTGTTAAAAGAAATAAGTATCCTCTGTGTTGCTCTGTCCCCTCTGTGCTCTCTGTGTTAAAAGAAATAAGTATCCTCTGTGTTGCTCTGTCCCCTCTGTGCTCTCTGTGTTAAAATACAAAACTTGCTTTGAGTTCACTCCAGACAGGTTTGTCTTCAGTCCTGTAATCTGCCCAACTCGATATAACCCAAAGTCCGGACTGCAGGCGTTTAAAACCAAAATCAAGCCTGCCGGAGAAATCCCGCGGTGCCTCTGCTGCTGTATGATGCATCTGGAGAGTATAAATCTTAATAAACATTGCAGAATCAGCAAAAACATATTCTTCCACTCCCTCAAGGTTTAGATTGGCAAGAGAATCTTCCGGCATTGAAAAAAAGAGGCTTGTTATATAAGCACTTTCCTTGTTTAAATCCCAGTCGCTGAGAGCAGAGAGGTAATTTTCTTTTGCGGAAGGATCAGGTATAAAATTAAACGAAATGCTGTTATCTAAATTAAAACACTTCATGTAATTTGTTGCATTTCTTTCCCTTAGGGATGTTATCATGTTTGCTATAACAATTTCCGGAGATGTAGGCTGTATAAAAGTGACCGATGACCCGTCCGGCTCTTCGGCATCACGGGTTTTAAAGGGATTATTGCAGTAAAGTATAAGAAACAAAGACAGCATAATAAATCCCATGAAAGGATTATTATGCTGCCGCTGAATAGTCAATTTAAATCTAATTTTTCTTTTTCTTATCATCCGCTATTGCGATTTTTAGTACTTCATCCATTTCCTTCACAAACAGGTATTTCATGGATTTATTAATATTTGCAGGAATATCAACAGTATCGTTCTTATTTTTTTCAGGTAAAATCACCGTATCTATCCCCGCTCTCTTTGCAGCGATCACTTTCTCTTTAACACCTCCAACCGGGAGTACAGCACCTCTTAAAGTTATTTCACCGGTCATAGCGATGTCGCTTCTCACTTTCTTTCCAGTTAATAACGACACCAGAGCGGAAAGAATAGTTACACCTGCGGAAGGACCGTCTTTCGGGATAGCTCCGGACGGAACATGAACATGTATATCTGTTTTTTCAAAAATATCAGGATTGATGCCGAAAGTTCCTGCATTACTCCTTATATAACTCAATGCCGCTGATGCAGATTCTTTCATAACATCACCCAGTTTACCGGTGAGGTTCAGCCTGCCTTTGCCTTTCATCTTTGTAGCCTCAATAAAAAGGATATCTCCACCGGAAGGAGTCCATGCAAGACCGGTTGCAACACCGGATCTGGATGTACGTTCGGCGACCTCAGAGAAAAATTTCCTTGGACCAAGATATTTTGGTATGTGCCGGGAAGATATGACTTTCTTTTTATCGTACCCTTCAGCAATATCCTTGGCTACTCCTCTGCAGATCGATGCGATCTCTCTTTCAAGGTTTCTAACTCCTGCTTCGCGTGTATAACCGTCAACTATCAGGTTTAAAGCACTTTTCTTTATTACAATGTATTTATCCGTTAATCCGTGCTCATTAATCTGCTTGGGTACAAGAAATTTCTCCGCAATTTTCATTTTATCCTCAGCAGTGTATCCCGGAAGGTCCAGTATTTCCATCCTGTCTTTTAATGCAGGAGGAATAGGATCGGATATATTTGCTGTAGCGACAAACATGGCTTTAGACAGGTCATACGGGACATCAAGGTAATGGTCTGAAAATGAAAAGTTCTGTTCAGGGTCAAGTACTTCAAGCAGTGCAGATGACGGATCACCCCGGAAATCCATACCGACCTTATCTATCTCATCAAGCATAAATACAGGATTAGAAGAACCGGATTTCTTTATGCCCTGGATTATCCTTCCGGGTAATGCACCGATATAAGTCCTTCTATGCCCTCTTATCTCAGCTTCATCTCTAATTCCGCCAAGTGACATCCTGATAAATTTGCGGCCCAGTGCTCTTGCAATCGATTTTCCGAGTGAAGTCTTACCTACTCCGGGAGGTCCGAGAAAACATAGTATAGGTCCTTTCATATCACTTTTTAATGACCTTACAGCCAGATATTCCAGAATCCTCTTTTTTACTTTATCAAGCCCGTAATGATCATCATCAAGGACTTTGTTTGCTTCTTTTACATTAAGATTATCCTTTGTATATTTTCCCCAAGGCATCTCAATAAGCCAGTCAAGATAGGTTCTGGAAACCGTATATTCGCCTGCATGAGGCGGCATTTTTGACATACGGCCAACTTCTTTTTTTGCAATTTTCTTGACTTCCTTTGGCATTTTTGACTTGTTGATTTTATTTAATAGTTCATTAGATTCCACTGTCCTTTCATCGTCCTGACCAAGTTCTTTTTGAATTGCCTTCAATTGTTCTTTTAAAATGAACTCCCGCTGGTTCTTATCGATCTCACCCATTACCTTGCTCTGGATCTGGCTGCCGAGTTCAAGCACCTGGACCTCTTTATTTAAAAGTTTCATTACTTCGTGAAGGCGCTCCCTTAGATCAACGTACTCTAATATACGCTGTTTTTCCTTATGGGAAATATTCAGACTTGATGTGATCAGGTCTGCAATCCTTCCGGCTTGATCAGTATTTGAAACAAGAATTCCCTGTTCGGAATTTATGTAAGGTGCCAGATCAACCGCTTTCTGGAATTGTCCTTTAAGATTGATCAGCATGGCATCAATTTCAACATCCTTAATATCCTCCTCTTCTTCATACTTTATTGTTTCAGCTACAAAAAAGGGATTATTTTGAATATACTTGTCAATATTAATTCTGTACAAACCCTGTATTACAACATGACTGCTTCCATCCGGCATTTTAAATACTTTCAAAATATTTGCTGCAGTACCCCAGGTAAATATTTCACTGTATTCCGGATCATCTATTGAACCATCAGTCTGTGCACATAAGCCGATAATTTTTTCCCCCTGCATTGCTTCTTCTACTAAACGAACAGATTTTTCTCTGCCTATAGAAAGAGGTAAAATCTGATGGGGAAAAATAACTGTATTTCTCAAAGGTAATATTGGCAGCGTAATAAACTTTTCCGACTTTTCAATCTTTTCATTTTTCTTTTTCATATTAACCTCGCAATTGTTTTATGACATATTAATAAAACAATTTTTTTTCATTTGATGTTCCAAAAGATAGTGCCCCCATAGTTAATGCTGTAATAAACCACCAGAGCATCCCATCTTCAAGATCAGTATAATAACATTGAAACAAACCTGAAACTAAAAAACCAAAAACTGCTATTGCACCGCCTAATACCAGAGATAACAGCAGGCTGTTTTTATTTACATCTTCACTAAAGAAATATTTTCTTAAAACAGATTTAAAAAATATAAACCAGATCAAAACAAATGGAATTAATCCAATTAGACCCGAATTAACTCCAATATTCAAAAAATCATTATGCGGGTGACCGTATCTGGCAACTACCGGAAAATCATATTCGTCATGAACTTTTTTCAACTGTCCGATACCCAGACCGAAAATCGGATGGTCTTTGAAAATCTCCAGGCTTTTTTTCCAGAGTTCCAGTCGTGCCATATTCGATTTAGGCATATCCTGACTGACATCAACCATGCTCTCAAAACTCTTAAAAGTTAATAAAGAGGTATGAAAATAATATATCATCAACCAGAAAACCAGAATAAATCCTATAAACACTAAAATATACCTGAATCCTTTTAAAAAGGATAAGACAAAACCTGCCAGGTGAACAGCTATCCAGTTACTCCTTGTATAACTCACAATCACTGAATAGAACAGAACAAGAGATGTTACACCAAAAAACCATTTCAGTTTTCTATGGGTATGACTGAAAAATCCGCCCATTGCAGTGACCGTAACAGCCATGACATAACCGCCGTAAGTCAGGCACATGCCAAAAAAACCTTCAGCCCTGTAAAATCCTCCGTAAAGCCGCAGAGTTCTGCTGCGGTAAATATCATACCCAAAATAATGTTGTCCAATACTGTAAATGCTGACAATCGCTGATGAAGTTATTAGAATAATAATTGCTCTCTTAAAAGATTCTTCATCAATATTACTGGCAATTGCAAAAAACAAAATGACAATCCATTCATTATTTAAAACATTAGATAAGCTCTCGATTTTATATTGAGAAAATAGTGATGCAATAACCTGAGATATCAGATAAGCCAGAATAAAAATATCTATCGGTGACTTTCTGTAAATTATTTTCTTGTTAAGAATCATTTTTATCAGCCATGACAGGACAACAAAAGATAAAAATATCTGACCTGCCGCGACCGAAAAGGTTGAGGAGAATGCAAATCCATAGATCGAAAACCTGAAAAAGGAATTTGATTTGAAAAAATCTATAATATTATTGAACATAAATAAACAAGTTTTTTCTCACCTTAATTAGCTTAATGAGTACAAAATATACACATTCATTGATTTTTAATCAATTAATAATTTGAAATTAATTATCCGTTCCGGACATATTAGATAAACCAGGATGGAAAAAAAGCTAAAATAATATTCGATTTGTGACCTAAAGTGGATATGTTTTTAAATAATCTTTAAAAAACTTTAAATCTCTATGGTTTGGCCTTCCATAGCACCAATAGAATCCGGAAATTGTTTCTTTGCGTCTACAACCATTTTATCAAGAAAATCATCAATATGGTCAGGATCGTGATGACACAGAACAAATTTTTTGACGTTTGCTTCCTTTGCCAGTTTAATCCCTTCTTCAGCAGTACTATGCCCCCAGCCCTGATGACCTTTCAGGTATTCTCCGGTGGTATAATTGCAGTCATAGATAAACAGATCACTATTTTCCGCAAGGGTCAGGATATCTTTACTCAATTTTCCGGGCATGTGTTCTGTATCAGTGCAAATAGTAATAACTTTGTCTCCATTCTCAATTCTGTATCCAAGACAACCCTGCGGATGGTTCAAATTTCGTGAATGAATCTTATTATTACCAATCTCTATTATCTCGCCATGTTTTAAATCCAAAAAATCTTTTTTTGCGGGCATTTTATCTAAAGGGACAGGAAAATACAACCTGGACAATTGACCTGATAATGCCTCTTTTGTACCGATATTTCCTCTTTTTGCACCATGCATTATTATTTCCGATTCAGGATTAAACATTGGAGCGAAAAACGGCAGTCCCTGTGTATGGTCCCAGTGGTAATGAGAAAAAAACAGGTTCAGTTTTTTATCATTGTTCTCCTTTAATTCTTTTCCAAGTTTCCTTATACCTGAACCTGCATCAAAAATAAGAATATTTCCATCGTCATCATTTATTTCAAAACAAGTTGTGTTGCCGCCGTATTTTAATTTGTTTTTTTCAGGAGTTGCAATGCTTCCTCTAACTCCCCAGAATCTGATATGCATTAATTTTATTCCCCCTAAACAAATACACTTTCCTGAATATAAAATATTTTAGGACAAAAAAATGTGACCTGTAT
>JBHPGK010000106.1:0-11673 GCA_042570605.1 Candidatus Zhuqueibacterota bacterium | reverse complement strand
ACTTTTACAGTTACTGCCGTTATAAAAGATATTCCTCAGAATACGCATTTCAGGTTCAATTATCTGTTTGGCAGCTCCTCTTTTGGACCAGAGGTTAATGCTTTAATAAACGACTGGCGCGGAAATGTATTTTATACCTATTTACTTTTGAGAGAAAATGCAGATGTTACTGAACTCGAAAAGCAGATCAATCAGATCTATAAACAGAATATTTCATCGGATCTGGAAAGCGGAATTGCTGATAAACAATTCTTCCTGCAGAAAATGACGGATATTCATCTCAGATCAAATTTAACAAAAGAATTAGGTACGAACAGCCATACCGGATACGTATATTCTTTCCTGCTCATTGCAATATTTATACTGCTGATTGCCTGCATCAATTTTATGAACCTGATGACAGCCAGGTCCGCACACCGTGCCCGGGAAGTTGGAATGAGAAAGGTACTCGGCGCTTACAGGGGACAGCTTATCAGGCAATTTATAAGTGAATCGATAATTTTTTCTTTATTTGGATTAATATTTGCCCTGGCAATGGTCTTTATTTTACTGCCGGTATTTAATAATATTACTGAGCTGGGACTGGCTTTTAATAATATACTGAATACGGATATTTTGACCTTTATTTTAATAATGGTTTTGATAACCGGTATAATCTCGGGAAGCTACCCTGCATTTTTTCTCTCGTCTTTCGAACCGGTTGTTACTTTAAAAGGGACATCATCAGGTGACCTGAAAAAGGTATTTTTCAGGAAAGCCCTTATAGCCTTTCAATTCATAATTTCCGGTGCCCTGATCGCCGGGACTATAATCATTCAAAAACAGCTTAACTTCATGAAGAATAGAGATCTTGGATTTGAAAAAGAACAGATACTGGTTGTAAATTCTAAAGATAGGTCAAGCCGTAGAAAAGGTGAAATCATTAAAAATGCTTTTATGCAAAATCCTAACGTAAAAGAAATTGCCATCTCGAGCAGTGTCCCGGGATCAAAAATGAACGTCCTGTATGCTCACCCGGAAGGCTATGATGAGGATAAAAGAGAATTAATGAAAATCCTGGCTGTTGATTATAATTTTATACCGATGTACAAGATCAAATTGACCGAGGGTAGAACCTTTTCACCTGAATATGCAACTGATGTTGGAGTCTGTATAATTAATGAAACAGCCGTAAAAACGCTTGGTTGGGACAATAACGCCATCGGGAAAAAGATACGGTCGGTTTATCATAACAATGCTTTTCTGAATGTGATCGGCGTAGTAAAAGATTTTCACCAGTTTTCATTGAACACCAGGATCGAACCGATGATAATATATTTAAGGTCAAATAATTATGGACTCTATTTGTCCTTAAAAGTAAATACTGAATCAGTTTCCGAAACTATAGCATTTCTTAAAAATACAATGAAGGAGTTTGAACCGGGGAGGGATTTTGAATATTTCTTCCTGGATGAATATTTTGACCGTCAATACCGGAAAGATGAGAGGCTCAGTACTATTTTTTCATACTTTTCCATAATAACTATATTGGTTGCCTGTCTTGGTCTAATAGGTTTAGCTGCTTACATGGCGGAGCAGAATAGAAAAGAGATCAGCATCCGGAAAGTTCTTGGGGCTTCTGAAGGCGGTTTGATACTTAAATTTTCAAATAATTTTTCCGGAGCAATTATTCTGGCAAATCTTATTTCCTGGCCAGTGACATATTTTATCCTGAAAAAATACTGGCTCTCAAATTTTGCATACAGAATAGATATTGGTCCTACGGTTTTCATAATGACCGGGATTGCCACAATGTTAATCGCTTTTATTTCAATCAGCTACCAGGCATTTAGAGCATCCCGGACTAATCCGGTTGATGCGCTGAGAAGTGAGTAACTTGCCGGGTTGACAATAATGGAGTGTTTTAGCGGCAGTTTAGAAACAATTTGTTACTACCAGGCGAGGTGTTCTTTCACCTCGCCCTTCCATGGTTTATGCCACCAGTGATCGCCTTGTGTGCGGAAGGTGAAAAACACCTTCCGCGACAGTGGTTTTCGGATTTATGAGGATAGATTTTTTTAAGCAGTTTCAGGTACATATTGCTATCTGGAATCTTTCACCTTGAGAATGTAAATATCATCCTTCGGTAAGAATGAATCCACACGGACAAGTTCAAAACCGGCTTCTGCGCACTCCTTCTTTATTCTTTCGGAAATCGTCAATCTGTCAGGGTCGATCTTTTTCCCCATATCTTTAAGCTCTCGAACTATCTCGTCATCCGGAGGATCAAGGATGACGACTGTTGCTCCCGGTTTGAGTGAATCTTTCAGATTCTTCATAAGCGGGACGGGTTTTTCCAGCATATGATAGACCCAGACCATGATGATCATATCCAGTGACTTATCGGGGAACAAAGGATCTTCCTCTTCTCCAAGTATTGTCTCGATGTTGCGGATGTTATTTCGTCTGCAGCGTTCCTTGAGATACTCAAGTGAACCTTCATCTATATCATTTGCATAGATCTTTCCTTCATCTCCTACTCTGCGCGCCAGGTGAACCGTATACCTTCCTTTTCCGACACCCAGCTCCCCGATAACCATACCTGGTTTAACCCCGATAGCATCCATGACCTTTTCCGGCGGCTGCCGCTCATCATTTATCCTTTTTTCCCACCTTTCAACACGGTCTTTCTGCTCATCGTAATTTGACTGGGTAAAAGAGTTTGTAGATAAAATTAGACCAATGAATAATAAAACTGTTATAATTCTGATTTTCATTTTGTTTTCTCCATGATTTTTTTGATCTGTATCGAATAATACGGATTTTTGAAATAAATGTTCATAATCTATGAATTAAATATAAATTCCGTAAATTCCGGGCGAGGTATTTTTTCATCTCGCCCTTCCACAGCGGGTGACGCTGGTGATCGCCTTGTGTACGGAAGGTGAAAGAACACCTTCCGCGGCAGTAATTCCCGATCCCTCCAGAGGCGGACCACCGCTTTAAGCGGGACAGGTACGCAAGCCGGGAATGACAAATCCTTTATTCTCTATCCTTATGGAGGCTCCCGCCAACAAACACTGTTTTAGGCTTAAAACAATTTTAAGAGCAGTTGAGTCATACATACAAAAACATAAATAAATTCAGGTATCATCATATTTTTTGAAACATTTTACCTTAGTTTACGTTTTTATAAGAAAACATTATCCCGTAAATTAAGGTAATATTAAAAGGAGTAAACTAATGAAGAGCCTGACAACCTTTGAAGAAACTCTCCTGATAGCTGTTTACCTGATCGGAGAAAACGCATACAGCGTAATAATTCATCAGAAAATACTGCAGATGACCGGTAATGATATTGTTCTCGGGAGCCTGTATAATGGATTGGACCAGCTGTCAAAAAAAAGATATCTCAAAAAGAAGAAAAGTGAACCTGTTTCGGAAAAGGGCGGAAAAAGTAAAATGTATTACAGTGTATCAACTGAGGGGATCAATGCGCTTGAGGAGACCAGAAGACTGCGCAATTCACTATGGAATGAAATGCCCGATGTATTTTATAAGGAAAGCTGAAAAAATATGGAATCAAAGAAAATAAAACTTCCTTTTCCTGCTTTTAAATTGCTGAAGCTGTTTTCTTACTATAATAATGAATTTGACATCGTTGCCGATTCTACTGACCTATATGATATAACATTTAAAAATGCAGGGAAATTAAAAGCGAATTTATGGCTTTTCAGGCAGGTTTTATTATCTATGATCCATTACTTTAAATTTAGAATATACTGGAGTATTATCATGTTTAGAAACTATCTTAAAATCGCAATGAGAAATATCGGAAGAAACAAATCTTATTCATTTATCAATATTACGGGGCTTTGTCTTGGAATTGCGAGCTGCCTGCTTATCCTGGCATATGTAAATTTCGAGTTTTCTTTTGATAAATACCACAGAAATGCAAACAGGATTTACAGGTTTGCTGCCAGCGGTACACAATATGGTGATGAATACAGTGTCGCCGGAATTCCGGCATTAGCTTCCGAATATTTATCGAACAACATACCCGAAATTGAAAATATTACCAGGTTTGCCAAACCAAGATTTGATACTTACAGATATAAGGACAGGCAATATCGTGAGAACGGTATGCTGTATGCGGATAACTCTGTTTTTGAGATTTTTGATTTTAAGTTGATTGAAGGGGACCCCGGAAAGGCATTGGAAGCTCCTTATACTATTGTACTTACCGCAGAAACGGCAGTTAAATACTTCGGAAGAGAAGATCCTGTCGGGAAAAAAATAAGATGCAGAGAATCCTTCGATCTGACCGTTACCGGAATAATTAAAAAAGTTCCTGTAAATTCTCATCTGCAGTTTGACGGACTGATATCGATGGAAACTGTAAAAAAAGTATTTATGCATAGATATGAAAGCCCTAACCATTTTGAATTTTATACATATTTATTAATGAAAGAAGGATATAATATAAAAACATTAGAGTCTAAACTAACAGGTTTTTTCAATGAACAGTTTGGAGATTTTCTTAATCCTCTCGGCAGAAAGCTCGGTGTTCTTATGCAGCCTCTGACCTCGATCCATCTCAGGTCAAATCTTCTTTATGATACTCCGGGAAATGTTAACATTCTGTATATTTACGGTCTTTTAACGGGAGCTGTATTCATATTATTGATCGCATCAGTAAATTATGTGAACCTTTCTACCGTGAGACTTTCCAGAAGAGCAAAAGAGATCGGAATGCGGAAAGTACTTGGAGCCTTTAAAGAACAAATAGCTGTCCAGTTTTTTGGAGAATCGGTATTTTCTGTATTTATTGCTTTTATTTTAAGTATAGTGCTTGTGATCATAGCTTTTCCGCACCTTCAGCAGTTATCGGGTTACAATTTAAATATCAGCTTTTTGAAAGACCCCATGCTGCTGTTTGAATCCTTTTTGATACTGCTGTTCATAAGTTTTGCTGCAAGCTGGTATCCATCATTTTTCATATCCGGTTTTAAACCTGTAAACACTTTGAAAGGAGTATTAGCAAAAGGCAAAAGGAGATCAATTGTCAGAAATTCTCTGGTTGTGTTTCAATTCCTGATCTCGATCTCTCTGATAATAGTGACATTAGGAGTTTTTAATCAGATCGACTTTTTAAAAACAAAGGGATTCGGATTTGATAAAGAACTGCTTTTGTATGCCCCGGTCTATACTGACGATATGGGATTTGGATCCGAGAAAGTGGATAAATGGGTTAGCTCAATAAAAGGGGAACTGCATGCTCTAACCGGAGTTTCGAATGCGTCTTTCTCTGTTAATATACCAGGTGAATTTTACTATACACTGCCGTTTGTCCCTGAAGGATTACCATTGGAAAAGAGTTTCAAAGCAATAAGATATGATGTTGAAGATAATTTTCTTAATACTCTTGGAATTAATATTATCAGCGGTAGAGGATTTTTAAAAGAATTTAAAAATGACAGGGATCATTCTTTTATAATTAATGAAACTGCAGCAAAACTCTGCGGTTGGGAAAACCCTGTTGGTAAAAAGTTAAAAGGAGAGGATGGTGCTCAGACCTGGACAGTTGTTGGTGTAGCGGAAGATTTCAATGCCAGGTCGCTTCATGACGAGATGGATCCTATTGTCTTTTCAAATTTCCCGCACTTCCATTATATAGTAATTCGAATAAAACCTGAAAATATAAATAACACTCTAACGCAGATAAAAAATGTCTGGGATAGGTTCGAGCCTGCTCACCCTTTTGAGTATATGTTTATGGATGAAAAAATAGACAATCTATATAATTCAGAAGTAAAATTGGAAAGAATTGTACGGGTATTCACTCTGCTTGCCGTGATTATAAGCTGTCTGGGGATCTTCGGATTTATATCATATATTACAGAACAGCGAACTAAAGAGATCGGGATTAGAAAAACCTTCGGCGCATCTGCATTTAATATAGTTAATATTTTCGTAAAAAACCTGGCTGTATGGGTGATCATAGCAAATATTCTGGCTTTTCCCATTGGTTATTATATTACAAACCGCTGGCTTGAGAACTTTGCCTATAGAATAAATGTCGGCTGGAAGATATTTATTCTATCGGGTTTAACAGCTTTTATGCTTGCAATGTTAACAGTTGTTTTCCAGACGGTAAGAGCCGCCGCGGCAAATCCGGTGGACTCTTTGAGGGATGAATAAGCTCAACAATATGAATATTCTCTCAATTATATTTTATTCATGCTTAATACTGTCAACCGGATTTGCTGTCACAGATTTATACGAATGATAACTTACCGAAATCAGAGCGACAGCTAAAGCAAGGACGGAACTGATTATAAATGACCAGATGCCGATATTTGTTTTATAAGCGAAATCAGACAGCCAGTTATTCATAAAATAATAACTAAGGGGCCAGGCAATAAAATTAGATAAAATTATCAGAGCTAAAAGTTCTTTTGAAAACAGCAGAATGATATTTGAGCCGGATGCTCCAAGTACTTTCCTTATACCAAACTCTTTAATACGGCGGCTCGCCATAAATGAAGAGAGACCGATCATTCCGAGAACTGCAATAAAAATTGTGAGAAAAGTAAAATAGTTAAAAATTGTCCCCATCCGCTGCTCTGAACTGTATATCCTGTTAAAGTCATCGTCCAGAAAAGCATAATCAAACGGATAAGAAGGAACAATTCTTTTCCATGTTTTTTCAATAAAATCCATGTTTTCTGATATATTATCCCTTTTTAATTTTATCATAAGATAGTCATTCTTGTCTGGGGGAGAATATAAAATGGCAAGAGGTTTTACCTTTTCATAAAATGAATCAAAATGAAAATTTTCAGCAACCCCTGTAACAGTCCCTGTTCTGCCGAAGAAGGAAAATTGTTTACCGACGGGAGAATCTTCACCCATAAGAGCTGCAGCTTCTTCATTTAAAATGAATCCTGTCGTTTCGTCACTTGAAAATTCCTTTGAAAATGCCCTGCCGTCTATAATTTTCATATTCAAAGTGTTTATAAAATCATGTTCAACAGTAATAAAATTCAGTATAAGAGTCTCATTAGGATCCTTTCCTGCCCAATCTGCACCGGTTATTGAATACAAAACCTTTGTCGGAAGCTGATTTGCCGCAGTTACACCGAGGATTTTGTCGTTCTTTTCCAGTTCACTCTTTAAAGCGCTGTATTTTTGCGCCGTTTCTCCTCCAAGATTTGCGTAAATGATGTGATCCCTGTCAAATCCGAGATTGCTGTTCTGAATAAAATTAAGCTGTTTGTGAACGAGCGATGTTGCTATAATTAAAGAGACTGATAATGAAAACTGAATTACAACCAGCACTCTTCTGAAAATTATACTTTTTGGACCCGATTTTATCGCACCGTTCACGACTTTTACAGGTTTGCAGGATGATAGAAAAATTGCCGGGTATGTACCTGAAATAATGCCTGTAAGAACCGCCGATGTTATCAGCACTGCAAAAATGACAGGATTTTCTGTAAAATTAAATGAGAGTTCTTTACCGGAAATATTGTTAAAAACCGGCATAAACAGATATACGATAACGGCAGCTATTATCAGAGATATGAAAGACATAATTACAGATTCGCCGAGGAACTGTCTTACTATTTCAGCTTTTTTTGCACCGGATATTTTTCTAATACCCACCTCTTTTACACGTTTAACCGATTGAGCAGTTGACAGGTTCATAAAATTGATACAGGCTGTTAAAAGAATAAAAAATGCAATGATAGAGAAAATATAAACATAGGTTATATTCCCGTTGCCTTCCACATCGGCAACAAGATCTGAATAGAGATGGATTTTAAGCACTGGTTGAACTGAAGTTGTTGCCATTGAATTTCCGGTATGCTCTTCAATAAAATTTTCAATATTTTTATTTAAAGCATTTATATCGGTTCCCTTTGAGACAAGAATATAAGTATAATAAAAATTGATCCAGCTTTCCAGGTTACTCCATCTTATCCCGACATCAGGTTTCATGTTATCGAGTGCTCTGAAGGGTATGAGAAAATCGAATTTTAAATGTGAATTTGAAGGTAGATCTTTTAAAACTCCGCTTATCATAAAAACATATTTGTTGTTGATCTGCAGTGTTTTGCCCATTGGATTTTCACCACCGAAATACTTTTTTGACATCTTTTCAGAAAGGACAATCGAATTAATATCTCTCAATGCGGTTTCCGGATTTCCTTTCAAAAGTGAGAAATCGAACATCTCTAAAATTGAACTGTTTGAAAAAGCGATTCTCTTTTCGTAAAAATTGTCTTCTCCATTGCCAATCAGCAGAACAGGCGCGTTAAAGTACCTTACTGCATCCAAAATTTCAGGAATTTCATCCTTTAAAGCCGCTGCTAACGGAGCAGGTGTAGCAGCTACGTGTAAAACCTTCCCGGACGCAGTCATTTCCTGGACTACTCTGTATAGTCTATCAGCATTAGCGTGAAATTTATCATAACTCAGTTCATCATAAACCCATAATACTATTAAAATACAGCATGCCATACCAACAGCAAGTCCTGAAACATTCAAAAAGGTATATCCCTTATTCCTTTTCATATTGCGAAATGCGATCTTTAAATAGTTCAAGATCATGGTGAATCTCCATGTAATATTTGTTGATAAAGCTATTGGTATCAAGCGTATTATCTGTTTCAAATACCACGTAACAGCTCGAAAAACACCCTGTGTTTTGACAATTTTGCAGTAAATTTCATCAAAATCCCCAAGCTGTTCGAAATTCTGGTCGTTTTTCAGAAATACCCTGATAAACCATTCAAGAATTACGGGCGGTTTTTCCGCAAATATTTTTTTCTTAGACTTCACTACTTAATCCAAATTTTGACAGATTTTCCCATAATTTTTCCTGCAGTTCCCTAGCAACATTTAAAGCTTTTTTACCCTCTTCATTAAGCGTATAGTAGATCCTGCTTCTTCCTCTTCTTTCATTGACCGGCGGACTGACATATTTATTCACATAACCTTTCTTGTGCAGTTGGTCCAAAGTGAAATATAGAGCACCCATTGAATATTCTTTATTTGTTAACGTTGAGACCTCTTCATTTATTGTGACACCGTAAGCATTTTCCTTTAATTTCCAGATAGCAACCAGGATCACTTCTTCCAGCCTTGTAATTAGATTCATGGTTATCTCCGTCGGTTATTTTTATTGGAATCCAATAATTTTAATCAAAAAAAAGAAAAATATTTTTATTGGATTACAATATTATTACGGATATGCTGTCATTTTGTTTCAAAATACAATAACAGCTGTAGTTTTATTTGTTTCTTAAGTAATATTTTTATTGTTTCATTGATTATTTACTGAAATATTCATATTTTATATATCATCATATCATTTAAATATTGATGCTTTGATACTTTTTATTCTTAGAGGCAACTGTGAACTAACCGGTTTTTTGTGGTGGTTTTTACTTTCTTAAGCGGTATACATTGAGTTAAAATGTTGTTTAATATTTGTTTATCTTAAACAGAATTTTCGAAACGGGGATATAATATTATGAAACTGAAAAATTTCAGTATAAGTACCCGATTAGGTGCAAGTTTTGGCTTGCTTGTGCTGATTACCACTGTTCTTGGTATTTTTGCTCAAATTGAGATGCTCAAATTAATAGGCTTAACTGAGCAAATGTACAATCATCCGTTTGCCGTAAGCAATGCAGTTAGAGATATCAATACAAATATCTATGCAATGTATAGCGACATGAAAGACGTTGCGTTATCTGAGAATATTGAACAAATGGAAGCAGCTTCTGAATTAGTAGATGAACATGAACGTAATGTATATGAAGATTTCGAAGTTGTTTTTGACAGATTCTTAGGTGATATTTCTGAAGTTGAGCATTTTTATCAAGCATTTGAGGATTGGAAAGCAATCAGAGACAGTGTAATTGAGTTAAGAAGACAGGGCAAAGTTACTGAGGCTGTGCAAATAACAAAAGATAAAGGGGCACGGCATGTAGAATTTCTGACTGGTGAAATACAAGCTTTGATTGATTTTGCAAATACTAAAGCGGAGGATTTTTTCAATGATGCTCAATGGCAGGAAAATCAAAGTCTAATATTAATGCTCATAATACTCATTTCACTTGTTATTATCGGGATAATAGTTTCAGTTTTAATTGCAAGGAGTATAATATTACCTTTAAAAACGATAGCAGACAGGATTCAAGATATTTCTCAAGGCTATCTTAAACATGAGGTTACGTTTCACAGCAAAGATGAGATTGGCCAATTGGCTGATTCATTTCGGGAATTGCAGACGGATTTACAGCAAAAAGCTAAAGCTGCTGAACAAATTGCCGCTTTGGATTTTAGTACAGATATTCATCCTCGTTCAGAAAAAGACGAACTGGGAAAATCATTTCATGCAATGACAACTTCTCTTCGAAACACAACGAAGGAATTAATAGAGAGCGAAGAAAAGTTGAAAAGATTTATGGAATCAACGACAGAGGGTTTTGTCCTTTACGATTCAAAATTAAATTTAGAACTGATTAATGAAGCATCATTAAAGATGATGAACCGCGAAAGAAAAAATATTATCGGGAAGAACATCTTAGAAATAATACCCGGTCTAAAAAACACAGACAAATTTGATATATTCACGAGAGTTTTAAAAACGGGGGAACCTGTAACATTAGAAGATACCTTTTTTTTACTCGGAAAGGAAGAAGCATATTATAGAATAAATGCTTTTAAAGTTGGCAGTAGTTTAGGATTTTCTTTTTCCGATATTACCGAAATTAAGAAGGCAGAGGAAGCAAAGAAGAAACTAGAGGAACAGCTTCTTCATGTCCAGAAAATGGAGTCAATAGGGAGGCTGGCAGGTGGGATAGCACATGATTTCAACAATATTCTTGGAAGTATAATGGGCTTTTCGGAAGTTCTGCAGATGAAATTTCCAGACAGGTCTTCAGTGGAGGGAAAAGCTGCAGATGCAATAATCAGAGGTGTCGAAAGAGCAGCAGACCTGACAAAGCAGCTTCTTGGGTTTGCCCGCGGCGGTAAATATGAACCAAAACCTTTGAACATGAATCAGGTTATCAGAGATACAATAAAAATGTCTGAAAAAATATTCGAAAAAAATATCGAGGTAAAGCTTGATTTTGCTGATAATCTTAAATATATCGAAGCTGATGAGCACCAGATGGATCAGGTGCTGACTAATTTGATAATTAATGCAAAAGATGCGATGCCTGCCGGGGGCGAGATTTTGTTTAAAACTGAAAACGTTTTTTTAAGTAATGAATATGTTAATAAATATCCGGAATTTAAAGCGGGAAATTACGTTAAAATATCCATAATTGATACAGGGACAGGGATGCCAAAAGATATTAAAGATAAAATTTTTGAGCCATTCTTTTCCACTAAGGGAATAGGAAAAGGAACCGGATTAGGACTTGCAACTGTTTATGGAATTGTAAAAAATCACGGTGGTCATATCACTGTTTACAGTGAACCCGGAGTAGGAACAACATTCACAATTTATATGCCAGTTACAAAAAAATCAACAGAAGGATAGGTTTAAATATATCATTCATTAATGCATCCTGTTTGATTTTAGATTTCTTTTTATATCAGAAATCTCTTCCAGAAATTCAAAGGAAGAAATTAGCAGGAATTAATTCAAATATTTGAACAATTTAGCAT
>JBHPGK010000105.1:0-12120 GCA_042570605.1 Candidatus Zhuqueibacterota bacterium | reverse complement strand
TCATTATATTCATAAAGTTTATCACGGAGACATTAAAAAAAAACGAGGTTTGCAAATGGACTATATTTTACCGGAAAAGTACAGATTGTCAGATGAGTTTACTGCACTTATCGAAGAGAAAACAAAAGCCGGCAAGATCGGCATCATAATACCCGGCGGAAAAGGGAACATCCCTATACTTTTCGCAAAAGGACAGTCCCTTCCCGAAGCGTGGGAAAACTCCATAATTGCTGTATGGGGACACGGAACGCTGCTTAAGACCCAGTATGATAAACCTGAAGACCCGCCAAGTAAAGACGCATCTATGATAATGGTTATCGAGGACCCGGTCTCAGAACCGTTTATTCACCTTTCATTTCCCGGTGGAATTGAAGACCTCGAAGAGTACCGCCAGGAAGTGGTGGAAGGAGTAAAGAATCACTGGATCAGGGACCCCGATAATCCGGAAGATACGAGATGGGAATATACTTACAACGAGAGAATGATCGCATATGCTGTCCCCGGTATGGAAAAAGCTATAAACCAGTTCGAGCAAATGGCGCAGGCTCTCGCGAAAGCACCCATAACAAGAAGAGCACAGATAGTTACATGGCAGGCATGGAAGGATAACGGTATTGACGATCCGGCGTGCTGGCAGTCATTATGGGGCAGGATCATGAGGGAAAGCTCAGGTGCGGAGTTGTATTCGGATGAAACGGGACAGGCTTATCTGAACCTGAACATGAGGTTCCGCAGCAGGGATGCGTATAAGGCTGCTTATATGAACGATTATGCTTTTATACACCTTGCAAAAAATCTTGCTGCCAGGATCTCCGAGATTAGAGGGGAAGAGGTTAAACTCGGCAGGTTTGTGGACCAGTCGGACTCATACCATATTTACGGGAGTTATTTCGACGAGGTGGCGGACCAGTTTCTGAAACTTCTGTTTACAAGGACATTTGAAAAACGGACATGGAGGCTCGATGCTGATTTTGTTCAGGATATAATAAATGAAGCAAAACCTAAAATAAAAGAAAAAATTGCCCTGCAGGATGCAAAATATGAGAAACAGAGCAGGTAGGGGGTTATATATATAATTTATCCGGTAATGTAGAGCCGCAGCATGCTGCGGCTTTACTTTTTACATCATGCAGAATTATTCCATATTATTGGGAAAAAATAAATATTTTGCAGTCTTTTTTGACAACATATTGGTAAGAAATCAATAAATAAAAGTATTTTACATAATACTCTGAAACATTATATTGATAATCTCGTTTAATATTTTTTAATGCTGTTAACTGGTAAAGAAGATGAGAAAAATTTGTGTATTTTGTGGTGCTGCTCCCGGGGCAAATAAAGAGTATATCGCTGCAGCCAGGGAAACAGGGCGGATTCTTGCAAGGGAAAAAATAGGATTGGTTTACGGGGGCGGCATTGTCGGTTTAATGGGTGTTGTCGCTAAATCAGTTCTTGAACATGGCGGTGAAGTCACTGGTGTTATCCCTGAATCTCTTATGGATAAAGAAGTGGCTTTCGAAGATTTGGAAGATTTGCGTGTTGTAAAAACACTTTATGAACGTAAAGCATTGATGGCAGAACTTTCCGATGGATTTATTGCTATGCCGGGTGGTATCGGAACGATCGAGGAATACCTGGAAGTTCTTGCTCTTGCTCATCTTGGTATTCATCAAAAGCCGTGCGGGATACTGAATGTGTGTGGATTTTATGATAAATTGATAGGTTTTTTAGGATTTGTTGCAGATCAAAAGTTCCTTGATAAGGTTAACAGTAAAATGATGATAGTGGAAAAAGAACCTGAAATTCTGGTCGCAAAAATAAAAAATTACACTGCTGAAAATCCTGGAAAGGTGGACTGGGTTTTAAAAATGAATAAAAAATTACACTGAACTGTGAAATTATTCAAAGTAATATACTGTGAAATTATTCAAAGTAATATACTGTACAATCCCCAAAAATTTAGTGTGAATACGGTATAACTTGTTAATAATATTAAACAAAAGACAAATTTTCGGCTGAAAATAGAAGAAAGTCTTTTTTGTCATTTCGAGCAAATGCGAGAAATCTAATATGTAACTTTGTGCTTAAATGTAATTTAATAAAAGAAAGATTTCTCGCATTCGCTCGAAATGACAAATACGTTTGAAAAAATGGGGGTAGTCCAAATTCAAAGTAATATAAAGTTGAAATGAAGTTAAAAATTTAGTAAATTCTAAAACCCGGTTTTAATAATAGCGCAAATGGTTGTGTTATTTAGAATTTGGGAGTTCTTTTATAATTAATTCAAGACCATTATTATTTTTTATGATTATGGCTGTGCTAGATGGGGAGTTAGCGGTGCCCTGTACCTGCAATCCGCTACAGCAGGGTCGAATTCCCGGTTGAGATAGTATCGCCTCAGAAAAGGTTCAGGTAAGAGGTGATGATAGTTCAGGTCTTACGCAAATAAAGAGTGCTGAATTCCGCCAGGACCGGAAGGTAGCAACGGTAAGCACATCCTTTATTGTGCCGTAAGGTCGCCTGACTGGAGCCGTCTGCTTTGAACCGGATCTGAGTGTCGGATTATCGATTCCGGGTGCACAGCCATTTTTTTAAAATAACTTTCAGGTAATATGTCTTTTAATAACTTAAAAGTTACGATAACAAAAGTTGAGGGTAACTGCAGCAGGTCTAAAGAGGGGACGGTGTTTTATATAAGGAACGCAAAACTCGAGATCCCGCCCGGTGAAAGTGTATGTATTTTCGCTCTCGGCAGTATCCTGCAGCCTGTATCTGCGGCAATTATTAAATCTGAGCAGGGTGAAGGAATGCTCGATGTCCTTCAGGAGTGGCAGTGCCCGGACCCGTATGCAAATGTGATCTTCAGGATCGAAAAAGGAAATTGATCCTTACCTTTAACGTTATTAGTAATTCACTGCAGTACTTTCTTGCCGATCTCATACCTGATTTTAGTTTTTAATCCTTTCCTGATATTAGACTAAAAAATATAATTCAATAAGGGAACTGAAATTTTAAACAGGGTGTTAAGTTTATTTGGTCTGAAATTTTATATTAAATATTTTATTAGAGGAAAATTTGTCAACAAGATACGTAGAGAGTGCAGAATTTATCCGTGATATTTTAAATAAAAGCCCTAATCTGATCTTTATTGTAAATGCCGAACTGAAAGTATATTTGATCAATACGACTGCTTCGGAAATCCTTGGTGTAGGAACCGATTTTGTTTATCTTAAAACGAACAAGGAAAAACTTCACTGCATTCATTCATTTGCAGGACAGAGCGGCTGCGGAGAGTTCTCTTACTGCGCTGACTGTATAGTACGTTATGTGGTCAAAACTGCATTGGAAACAGGAAGTGTAGTTAAAAGACAATCAAATTTCAGACTGCGCAATAATAGTAATTCTAAAGATATTGTGCTTTCGGTAATTGGTGAGCCTTTCAGATATAACGGTGAAGACCTTGTCATCCTGACATTGGAGGAATTAACTGAAAGCGGAAGCTCGAAATACAGGTTCCCTATTTGTGCCTGCTGCAAAAAGGTCAGAGATGACAAATATATGTGGGAAGACATACAGTCGCTTTCAATTATCGGGGCAGGTGCAGGATTAACCCAGACTTTATGCCCGGAATGTGTTGAAAAATACTACCCTGCTCTTGTCGATTTTCAATAAACATATTTTGTGTAAATAGATGAAAACTTCATCAATCTGTAAATTTCAAATAATTTGCCAACCTGATTAAGATTAACAAAACCATTTTTTATTTCGAAACTTTTTTGTTATCGTTAATGTATATTGATATAAGAATAATATCTCAAAAAACTTTGTTCCGGAGGATTATTATGAAAAGATTATTTGCCGCCTCTATTTTTTTAATGGTTATATTTGTCCTTAGTGCTGTTCAACCCTGCCCTGCACAGGGTACGGAAGATTTACTGGATGACCTTAAGATCACCGTTATATATGATAATTACCTGGCTGCCGAAGGTTTAAAAACCGACTGGGGGTTTTCCTGTCTTATTGAAGGCGGAGAAAAAACCATTTTGTTTGATACCGGTACAAAAGGGGATATTTTAATGCACAATATGAAAGCCCTGAAAATTGATCCTAAAAAGGTCGATGTTGTTATAATTTCTCATGATCACGGCGATCATTACGGAGGATTACCGGCATTTCTGAATGAGAAATCGGATGTTACTGTTTATATGCTGAAATCATTCAGTCAAGGTACAAAGAATATTGTAATAAATGCCGGTGCAGAACTTATTGAGGTTACAGAGTCTGTAAAGGTATGTAATGGGATCTATATTACCGGTGAAATTAAGGGACCGGCAAATGAAGAGGGAATTATTTTAAGAACTTCGAAAGGATCAATAATTTTAACCGGGTGTGCTCATCCCGGAATAGATAAAATAGTAAAAGCTTCAAAGAATCTGATTGATGATAAGATTCTATACGTTATGGGAGGATTTCACCTGCTACAAACTCCGAAAGAGAGCGTTGAAAAGATTATTTCCAGTTTCAGGGATATGGGTGTAAAATACGTTTCCGCTACACATTGTACGGGAGATAATTCGATTAAATTGTTCAGAGATGCCTTTAAAGAAAATTTTATCCCGGTAGGTGCAGGTAAAATCTTAACATTGTCAGATTTTTGATAGACAACGTCATGATATTATACAATATATCTCAGAATCACCTGTAAAAATGTGTCATTCCCGACTTGCTTGTCCGCATATGGAGGGATCGGGAATCTCATGAAAAAAACAGCTTTCTTTTTTTAACCTAATCCAGCTAGCGTCAGGAATGGATTCCCGTTTTCGTGCGTGTTTCCCAACTGATATTTTACTAAAAAACAAATAAAATACTCTCATTATCCAACAGAGGTGGATCCCGCACTGGCGGGACGTGGGAGTCTGATTCCTCTAAGTTGGATTTACTTGATGTTAAATTGACAATAAACCTACCACAGAGATGTCATTACGAGCGAAGCGTCGTAATCTGCCGATTTTGGGAATTTGTTTTAGTGGTAGTAGATTGCTTCTCCCGGTAAACCGGGATCGCAATGACATCTCTGATACAGCTTTTATAAAAAATGAGTTGAGCCACACCCGTTTTCACCACCGCCTACGGCGGGACAGGCGGGAATGACACGCCAGTGCTTCTCACTCTTTTTGATCACCCTTACGGTAGAATTTGACTATTTCATTAAAAAGAATTTGAATGCTTTACCAAACATCTCTAAATTTTTATGTAAAAAAATCTTTCTTATTTGTAAAAACTAGATAAGATAATCAAGCAGCCGGTATTTCTTTTTAATTTACATTTTTTAATTTTAAAATTTTTTGTTATATTTTAACTTATTCTTTTTTCGTTAATGTAAAAACTTTCAATTGGAATTTAAATATGGCATATACAGTAATTGCGCGTAAATGGAGACCGCTTCTTTTTGACGATGTTTCCGGCCAGAACCATGTGTCGATAACATTAAAAAATGCAATTTCAAATAACAGGATCGCACATGCTTATCTTTTTGCAGGTCCAAGAGGCGTCGGTAAAACGACAACGGCAAGAATTCTCTCAAAAGGTGTCAACTGCCTTGAAGGACCTACTCCTGCTCCGTGCAATAAGTGTGAGAACTGCACTGAGATCACCGAAGGAAGAAGCCTCGATGTTATGGAAATTGATGGAGCTTCGAACAGAGGGATCGATGAGATACGGAATCTGCGTGAAAACATCAGGTACTCATCCGCAAAAGGCAAATACAGGATTTACATCATAGATGAAGTGCATATGCTCACAAAAGAGGCATTCAATGCTTTATTGAAAACACTTGAGGAACCGCCGCCGAACGTAATGTTCATTTTTGCCACAACTGAGCCTCATAAGGTACTTCCGACTATTATCTCGCGCTGCCAGAGATTCGATTTCAAAAGGATATCCACTAAAGATATTGTTTCAAGACTGGAATATATTTGTAAAGAAGAGGGTATCGAACATGATAAGGAATCACTCTGGCTGATCGCAAGGAAAGCTGACGGCAGCATGAGAGACGGGATGAGCCTGCTCGACCAGGTTATTTCATTTGCCGGTGAAAAATTCGAGATCAAGGATGTGGAAAGCGTACTTGGAATGGTGGATAAAGACCTCTATTTTAAATTATCAGATTATATAATAAATAAAGAAATTTCTGCCGGGCTTGAGCTTGTGGACACAATAATAAAAGAAGGTTACGATCTTATTGAATTTTTGTCCGGTCTGCTTGAACATTTCAGGAATATCTTTATCCTGAAAGCGACGGAAAATCGATCTCTTCTCGATATAAGTGAGAGTGAGATTGGCAAGCTCGAAACACAGGCGGGAGAATTTCCATCCGAAGATCTTCTAAAAGCGATAAATATCACTTCAGAATCAATAAATCTGATAAAAAGAAGTAACCAGCCTGAACTTGATTTTGAGCTTTTGATCATAAAGTTGATCAAAATGCCTTCTTCTCAATCGATAGCGGAACTTTTACACGGCATATCTACAGGAAAAATCAGTCCTGAACGGGTGCCTGAGGTAATGCCTTCTGAGAAAACTATTGCTCCCGAAAAAAAAAAGGAACTTGAACCGGTTTCAGAAGTTAACTTAAAAACAGAGGATGCAGCTTTACCTGAAACCGAAAGCCTTCCTGAAAACCTCTCTGTCGATGATATTAAATCGAACTGGAGAGATGTGATCAGTCTCATTAAGGAAGAAAGAATGGGAACCGGCTCATTTCTTGAAGAAGGGGAGATCGTTGATTTTAAGGAAAACAAACTGGAAATAGTTTTTGGGAACAAGAATGGATTTCATATAGATAATATTAGTAAAAACAAAGATTTAATTAGAAACAAAATCAAAGAGATTTACGGCGTAAAACTTGATTTTATCTGTAAAAAAGGCAATCTGCCTGATAAGGTAGAACAGCAGAGGGAAAATAAATCTGAAGTTTTAAAAAATATTATCAAAAATGAACCGGTTATTGGAGAAATAATAAAAGAATTTAATGGTGAAGTAAAAGATGTGCGTCCAAATAAAAGGAGGAGTTCTAATGAAGAACCAGATGAATCAGATGTTTAAGCAGGCACAAAAGTTACAGGAACAGATGTTAAAGGCTCAGGAGGAGCTGGTGAATATAAAAGTTGAAGGGACAAGCGGTGGAGGGATGGTTAGCGTAGCTGCAAATGCAAAGCAGGAAATTTTGAGTATAAAAATAGAAAAAGATGTTGTTGATCCTGATGACATCGAGATGCTTGAAGATTTAGTTGTTGCTGCGGTAAATCAGGCTCTTTCAAACGCTCAGGAAGCAGCTAATAAACATCTTGGCGGTGTTACCGGGGGAATGCTGGGGAACCTGCCTCCCGGAATGAAAATCCCAGGTTTTTAACTTTGAAAATTATACTATTATGAATTCAGGTATTAATATAATAGATGAGCTGATCAAATTCTTTTCAAATCTTCCGGGAATCGGAAAAAGAAGTGCACAGCGGATTGTCTATCATCTTTTGAATTATGATAAAGATGATCTCACAAAAGCTGCAAAGTACCTTACCGATTTAAAAGATAAACTTAAATTCTGCAGCCGGTGTTTTAATTTTTCGTCAAATGATATCTGCGGAATTTGCAGTGACCATAAAAGAGATAAAAGTGTTATCTGTGTTGTGGAAAAACAGGAGGATATTGTTTTTCTGGAAAAAACAGGCGGATTTAAAGGCGTGTATCATGTTCTTGGAGGAGTAATATCCCCGCTGGATGGGATCACACCTGAAAAACTCCATATTAAAGAGCTTGTTCTGAGGATGGATGATAATGTAAAAGAGGTCATTATTGCTCTTAATCCGACCTCCGAAGGTGAAGCTACATCTGTTTATCTTTCGAGATTGATAAAGAATAAGGATATTAAAATCACAAAACTTGCACGGGGTATACCTGTGGGCAGCAGTCTTGAATTTGTTGATATTGTAACAATTGTAAAAGCACTTGAGGGAAGAAAAACTTTTTAAACCTGTTCTAAAAATCTTAAATCAGAATTTTATGAGGATATTTATGAAAATTATCAGGCCTTTTATTTTAATACTTTTTGTCCTTCTTATCGGATGTGCAAATGAAAATATAAATTTTGTTGATAAAAAATCCGAAGATTTTAAAATAGTTGAAAATACTGAAAGGGGGCTTTATCAGAAGTCTCTTCCAATTAATTATAATTTTGGGGATTACGGCAGAGTGACCACCGAAAAGGGATTTGCGCTGGAATTCAGTTATAGAATCGGAGCAGACAAGTACGATAAAAACAAGGTGTTCAGATATCCTGGAAGTTTTGAACTTGACAGCAAAGGAAATATTTATATTGTAGATACGGGAAACCACAGGGTTCAGAAATTTTCCAGGGGGGGTAAACACCTTTTGACAATCGGTGGAGTGGAGGGTACTGAGTCAGGGCAGTTTAATATGCCTACAGATATTGCGGTTGATAAAGAAGATAATATCTATATAACAGATCATGAAAATAATCGGGTTCAAGTGTTTACAGAGAGTGGTGAATTTTTAAAAGTTCTGAACTTTGGCAATAAAAAACCTGCATTTATTGATGTGGATTCTGAAGCTAATTTATATATACATCATATGGGAAATACCGATGCATTAATATGGAAATATAACAATGATGGTGAACTTATGATCACTTTTGGGAAGCCATTTGATTCGAAGGAAATCGTAGGTGCTGAAATTTCTTCGTTCGGTCAAGCAGAAATTACAATTGATAAAAAAGACAATGTATATGTATGCCACAAGACTCAGTTTGTAATCGATAAATATGACAAAAATGGTATCCATTTAATGCGGATCAAAAAAGAACCGCGAGCATGGATCAAAGAAAGGATAATAGAAACGAGAAATTATAATATCGATACCGGCAGTAATAGTTGGGGCCAATTTATTTTTGATATTTCAATTTCCCCGGAAGGCTATCTTTGGGCTGCCAATGTTGAGGGGATAGATATATACAGTCCGGAAGGGGAATACCTTTATTTTTTAAGAATGAATGCCAGGGGCGGGACTGAATTTGTCCCGAATGATATAATTGTTGTATCTGAAAAACAGGTTTATTTCCTTAACGAATCGACCAACACAATGACCATTTTTTATATTGCAAGAAAAAATATCCCTTACAAAGAACAAAATTAAGAAGTAAACGTATCAATAGATAAGTATTTTTTGATTTTTGAGACTACTTGCAGAAAAGCTGTAGAATTATCTGTTTAATTAAATAATATTGTATTTATTAATAATAACATTATGAAAGAACTAGTGGAAAGAGTCCGGTTAGAGTTTCGCGTAGTTACTTTAAGTTGATTTTAACTTAAAATTTAATTAATTTATAAGGTTATTTAAAAAATCAAGATTATGAAATTAGAAATTTTAGAAAAAGATGATTTTACTCTGATAAGAGTAAAAGAACCCAAAATTTACATGAATGTTGTTGAAGGATTCAAGGATAAACTGCTTAAACTGATTGAAGAGGGTAAAACAAAGTTTGTAATTAATTTTAAGGAAGTAAAAATAATAAACAGTTCCGGTTTAGGAGTGTTATTTTTAGCCTGGTATAAGGTTAAGGAAAAAGAAGGCGAAATAAAAATAACCAATCTGAATCCTACCATTAAAGAGATCTTTGAGAGAATAAGACTGGATAAGGTATTTGATATTTATGACGAAGAGGAAGACGTTATATAGAGGTCTGCATGAAAAGAATTTTGATAGTTGATGATGAGGAGAAAATCCGGGAAGTTTTAAAATTGCATCTAAAAAAGAAAGATTATAAGATTGTTGAGGCGGAGAACGGGAAAGAAGCAATAGAGGAGCTTAACCGTGAGCAGTACTCTTTGATGATCTGTGATATTAAAATGCCTCAAAAAAACGGCCTGGAGGTATTAGAATTCTCTAAAAAGAATTTTAAGACAATGCCTGTGATTATGCTTACGGGTTATGTTGAGCTTGATACTGCAATAAATGTGATGAAAAAAGGAGCCTATGATTATCTGACAAAACCCTTGAAAAAGAATGACTTGTATATTGCGGTAGAAAAAGCTGTTGAGTATGGCGATCTATTAAAGGAGAAGGAAGAATTAAGAAAAGCAAACCTCGAATATCAGAGGGATCTTGAGAAAAAAGTAAAAGAAAGAACTGTAGAACTTGAAAAACAGAACTTGATTTTAGAACTAAAACAGAAAGAGCTTGAAGAATCCTACAAAAATCTGAAAAAAGCCCAGGATAATCTGATCAGGTCAGAACGTCTGGCTGTTATTGGAGAAATGGCGGCTGAGATTAGCCATGAACTTAATAATTATCTTTCAGTCCTGGTCGGTAGAGCACAAATGCTTCCTGTATTAATTCAAAAGGACTTAAAAGAAAAAGCCCTTGAAAGCAGCAGTATTATTCTGAAACAGGTTCAGAAAATGAACCGATTTACTTTGGGGCTGGTTGATTCAGCAGCAATGAATACCATGAAAAAACAGTGTAATGTGAATGACGTAATTGTAAATGTCGTAGAATTTATTAAACCTCAGAATAAATATGATTATACTAAATTTGTTTTAGACCTGGATAAAAATATTCCCGGATTTTTGGTTGATGGAGAACAGTTTCAGCAAATATTAATGAATTTATATTCAAATGCGGCTGCGGCTATAAAAGAAGGAAATATTTTCACTAAAACTGAGTTGTTAAAAGAAGAAGTTGTAATAACTATAAAAGATGATGGACCAGGCATCCCCGGAGAATTGGCTGAAAAAATATTTATTCCTGGTTTTTCGACAAGAGAAGACGGTCATGGGTTTGGCTTGTCTGTTTCTCAAAGAATAGTTGAAAATCATAATGGTAAATTGGAATTGGTTGAAGACGACAATAGCGGAGCAACTTTCAGGATAACTCTTCCGATTCAAAATTAACCTGACCAATAAAAACTTTTATAAAATGAAATCAATTTTAATTAGATTTTCAATAATACTGATTCCCTGTTTATTCTTATTATTTTGCGGTGAGAAAAAGGATAAAATTGAGTTGAACTTCACTCCTCAAAATGATAACGCTGCAAATAGAACATCTGATAATGAAAGTTCAATTTATACAACGCTGAATATTTCCAGGAAGGGTAAATTAGTTATTGGAGTTCTTAGTTTTCAAAATAATACAAATGATGAATCATTGAATTTTATTAAACAGGGTATTTCAAACGGGTTGTCAAATTTCCTGTCTCAGGCCCGGTTTATGGAAGTTCTATCATTTGACAGGGGTGAATTTAACCGTGTAGTTGAACAATTAGACATTTCACTGCAGCTGGACCCGGAATATTTTGAATCACTGATTTTGAAATCACAGGTTTTGACCAGGTTAAATAAAAAGAATGATGCTGTTCAGACAGCGAAAGAAATTATAGATTTGTATCCGGATCAGGTACAATCCTATATGAATCTTGGGCAAATATATAGAGTTATTGGTAAAAAGGATGATGCTGTTGATCAGTTTGAATTAGCTGTTGAAAAAGCCCCTGATAATTTCTGGCCATATCTTTATATTGCTTTAGAATTTTTCGAAAATAAAGAATATGCAAAAGGTGCTGAATTTTTCGAAAAAACTTTTGACCGGATTCCTCAATATTCGGAAGACATATTATACAATGTTAATAAATATCTTCTTGACAGCTATTTTCAATTAGGAAGATTTAATAGAGCTCTGGAATTATTAACAAGTATTAAGGATGATGGATTATTTGATGATTTCCCTGAATATGTAATTGAAATTGATCTTTTGCTATCGGAAATTTTAGTAGAATTTGATGATATTAAGAATGCTTTTCAGGTTTTTCAGAATCAGACAGAAGACATAATATTTTCTGAACGGTCTTTTGTTATTTTAGGTCATATATTTTCAAAGACTGATGATAGAGATATCATTGATAATATCAATGTGATGGCAGATCAATTTCAAACAGGAATTGAAAATAGAATTTTGAATTCCTATAAACTGGCTAAGGACAGCCTATGGGGTGATGCTATTAACAGTTTTGTTAGTCTGTTCGATGAAACCGATGATATTAGACTG
>JBHPGK010000104.1:0-12255 GCA_042570605.1 Candidatus Zhuqueibacterota bacterium | reverse complement strand
CAGCTTTATTTGAGGGTACGAATGTTTCCGAGGGCAGGGGAACGACGATGCCTTTTCTTGTGGTTGGTGCTCCCTGGATCGATGAAAATTTATTAGCAGATAAATTAGCTTTACGAAAATTAGCCGGTGTTTACTTCCGCCCTCACAGGTTTAAACCGTTTGACGGTAAATATAAAGGTGAAATCTGTAAAGGTATACAATTACATTTACTTAACAGAGCTGATTTCAGAGCGGTCAATACAGGAATTGCTGTTTTAGAAGAGATATGCAGCATATACCCGGAAAAATTCAGGTTTTTACAGCCTTTTGAAGGCGAGCATAGATATCATTTTGACCTTTTATGGGGCAGTGATGTTTTGAGAAAAAGGATTCAAAAGGAATATTTATTTTAAGGATTATTAATTCAGGTTTTTATGAAACTCGTTAGTAACAAAGGATTTACAGTTGTTGAGCTGGTTTTTGTCTTGATTATTATCAGTGTTCTTGCAGCTGTTGCTGTACCCAAATATACAGATCTATCCGGTAAAAGTAAGGATGCTGCAGTTTCCTATATAGCCGGTAATATAAATTCAGGTATTTCCCTTTTTTATTTAACACATAAGAATTCAGAAAATTTAATTGAATTCAGGTACCCGCTGCATCTTGATGATGCTTCGATATTTTCTACAGCATCAAAGACTAATGTTTTTTTTGATTCTGTTCTTGCAGTTAATGCAATTGATGAAAATTGGCGGAAAGATATCAATCGTGATGTATATATCGCTCCCAATCAGGAAAAATATAGATATGATTCTGAGACAGGTAAGTTTGAATTATATCAGGGTCCTCCTCCATTACCACCAATAATTCAGAGAATAATCGACTTTATAATTAATATCTTCAGAAGAATATTCGGATTCTAATATGAAAATAGCTGTATTCGGTGATGCGTCAGGAAACATTCAAAGTATCAATGATTTTTGTATTGATTTAGAAAAAAAATCAGGCTCAAAGGTTGATCTCGTTTTACAGGTTGGAGATTTAACAATCCCGAAGAAAGAGAAACTTCGTATTGACCAAAATGTTCATAAAACCTATTCTGATTATTTGGACGGAACAAAAACATTTAAATTCCCTGCGGTGTTCGTCAAAGGTCATTCTGAAGATTTTGATCTGCTTTATTCAAGAACAAATCATTTCATTGATAAATCCTGTAAGATATTTTATCTGGTTAACGGTGAAATATTCGAGTTTAAATTAAAGAAGGAACGGCTTGTCATTGGCGGTCTTGGAGGGAATAGAAGCGGTACCCGTGACTGGGAAGGAAATACGATAGGGAATGATAAATATTTTCATAAAAAGGAACTTGAAGGGGATAGGCGGAGACATTTCACAATATTTGAAATAGAAAAGCTGGCTTTACAAAAGAGGGAAATAGATATTCTTCTACTACATGATTCTCCTTTAGGTTTTGGCAAAAGGAGAATACCAAATTTTGACGAAGACGGCAATCCTCTCCCTACAGGTGCTAAAGAGCTGACTGAATTAGTTGAAGCTGTCCAGCCGAAAATTACATTGTTTGGACATTACAATAATTTCAGCGGCGATCACCGCATAAATAATACTTCAGTGATCGGATTGAATTCAATGGAGAATAATAAAAAAGCAGTTTTGATCCTGGATACTGTTTCCTGGCAGTATGATATTCTGGATATAGATTAAGTAGTTATTCCACCCTTTTTAAGTGCTCATAAGCATTAAGTGCAAAGCGGTCTGTCATACCGGCTATGTAATCAGCGATAACTCTTTCCCTGTTTTTAGCTTTTATCCTTTCACGGAATCTTTTTGGCAGGTGGGACGGATCCTTTTTATATGCTTGAAACAAAAATACTATTGCCTGCTCTGCCCCGGTTCTCATTTTCTCCACTTTCGGGTGTTGATAGAGGTTATTGTAAAGAAAATCTTTTAATTCTCTGTTCATTTCACTTGTATGAAGGCTAAAATGGATGAGTATTTTGTTTGTTTTCTGTACATCTTCAAGTGTTTTGATCGCATGTTCCTGTAATAAATTTCGAGAGTTTTGAACAAGATCGTTAATAAGAAAACTGATGATTTTCTTAATGATAAGGTACTTTTCAATTTTACCGCTGATATTAGCATATTCCCGGTTTATGTCTTTTCGAAATCGATTCCAGATTTCAACTTTATCCAGGTCTGTTAATGTAAGAATATCGGATTCAAGACCATCGTCAATGTCATGATTATTATAAGCAATCTCGTCGGTGGTATTAATTATCTGGGCTTCTAATGTAGGTACAACTCCGGGAAGGAATTCACTGAAGTGTTCTATTAAAGGTTTATCAAAAAAAGATGAATGTTTCAGGATTCCTTCTCGTGTTTCCCATGTCAGATTCAGTCCCTTAAAATCGGGGTACCGTTCTTCGAGTTTATCAACGACCCTGTAGCTTTGAAGATTATGCTCAAATCCGCCGAATTCCTTCATCAATTCATTCAGTGTGTGTTCCCCGGAATGTCCAAAAGGTGTATGACCGAGGTCGTGTGCCAGTGCTAAGGCTTCTGCGAGGTCCTCATTAAGATTGAGCCTTCTTGCAACACTTCTTGAAAGCTGTGATACTTCAATCGAATGTGTAAGGCGCGTCCTGTAATAATCTCCTTCATGGTTAACAAAAACCTGAGTTTTATATTCGAGTCTCCTGAAAGCGGCGCAGTGGATAATTCTATCCCTGTCTCTTTCAAATTCAAGGCGGTTATCGGAAAATTCTTCTTTGTGTTTTCTGCCTTTAGATTTAGCGCTGGATGCTGCATATCCTGCTAAATTGTTTTCTCCGGTCGGTTCTTTCAAAGAATTTCCTTTAGTTAATTTTTTTAATTTCAAATTGATAAATTTATCTATTCGGAATCTTTAACACATCTGAATCCGATCGCACTATTCACTGTGGCCGGATTAGAATAAAATCTGTAACCTGTTTGTAACAGAAATTCGTAATTTCCCCAGCTTCCCCCTCTAATAACTTTTCGGGTTCCGCCGGTTGGACCTGCCGGATTTGAAAATGCAGAAGATTCCGTGTAATATGCGGCACTATACCAGTCTGAGACCCATTCCCAGACATTCCCAGCCATATCATATGCGAAAAATGGTGATGCGCCGTAAGAAGTCTGAAATCCATTCTGGTCTGATCCATCATAAAATCCAACCGGAGTTGTCTGGATCTGATTTGATTCATAAGGATCGCCGCTGTTCTTAAAATTTGCATAGGTACCGTCTATTTCCCATCCCCAGGGGTATCCGCGTACACTTACACCTCTTGCAGCTTTTTCCCATTCTGCCTCAGTCGGCAGCCTTTTCCCCGCCCACTGTGCATAAGCATTAGCACCATACCAGGAAACAAATATAACAGGATGATCTTCAAATCCTAAATCAGCGGCATAATTGCTGTCTGTCTTAGTTATCATCATATGTGAATTATGGTAAGCATCGTTCCCGTCGCTAAGGAAAGCGGCAAAATCAGTATTTGTTACCTCGTATTTATCTATATAATATTCGTCAAGATAGACTGCATGAACAGGAGCATTGTCACTGCCGTCACCCATAGTAAAATTACCGGCTGATACTAAAACCATCCCGTCTTTTTCAGTGAATTTTACCGATATGCTCACGGTATCCTTACCTGAAGCATTCCAACTGTCTTTTGCCTCTGCTATAATTATATGGGTGCCGGGTGTCAGATTGCTATACACGAGAGATGAGCCGCTTCCTATTGTCCCGTCAATACTGGATGTCCATATTATAGATGAAGATGAAATAGTTTCACCTTCCGGATCAGCTGCCTCTGCAGTAAATGTGATGGTTTCGCCATAATTATATTCAGAGCCGCTTTCCGGACTTGTAATTGTAACAGCAGGAGGGAAGTTAGTTTCAACTGTCAGATTAAGAGAATAACTTTCCGCATTTCCCTCAGTGTCTTTCACTTCAAGAGTGACAGAATATTCATCCGGGTCATCATAACTGTGATAATATAAGGATTCTGAACTGTAATCAGTATCCCATGAACCGTCTCCTTCCCAGTCCCATCTGAAAAGGAGTTGAGATAGAGAATCTTCTCTGTCAGAAGTTTCCGAAACATCAAAAACGAATACGAGTCCCGTAACCCCGGATGTTGGGGAAACGGTGAATTCGGGTTCAGGTGGAAAATCGATAAAATTATAAACCGGGAATTGGTCAGACTCAATACCTTCGGATAATACCCCGGTATTATATGTGTCGATCCATTTAAAAAACAGTTTTACGTTATCACTGTTTTCGTAGACAATATCATTATTTGAGTCCCAGATAATAAAGTTGTCTCCCGCAGGTAAACCTGTTACTTTTGAAGGCTTTCCATAAACAGTTTCAATATTTCCATATCCGGTTGAATCTATTGAAAGAAGCTGGTATCCGAGGTCGTCCCTGTTAAAATATACCAGAAAATCATTTGTATTTCCGTCATCATCTGAAATTGTAAAGTCTATTCTGATTTTCTCTTTCTGTATTCCTGTCGGTGTATCGATCAATACATCGGGAGCTTTATCTTCAATAGAAATACTGACAGAATCGAAAGCATATAATTGTTCCGTATCCATGACTCCGAGCCTTACCTGTACATTGCCCACTGAATTAAAAATGTGTTTGATTTCAGCCTCATTTGAGTATTCAGTATCCCACGTACCGTCATTTTCCCAGTCCCATCTGAAATTGAGCAGGTTTAATGAATCATTATCATCAGTGCTTTCTGAAGCATTAAAAGAAAACTCTGTATCGGAGCTCCCGGCTGTTCTGTCCACAGTAATTTTTGCAGTTGGCTGCGAGTTCTGACCAACATAGAATTTTGCAATTTCCGATCTTATTTCGCTTTCACTACCGTATAATTTTATACCCCAATAATAATTCCCGGTACTCAGGCTATTTTCATCAGGAAGACTTGCTTCATTAATATTTATATCACTTATTTCAATACCGGGTGATATATCAGGACCAAAAGGATTATCAGTGCTTATGAAAATTTTAATTGAGGAATATGAATTACCCGGATTTTCAAGACCCCATTTAAATAGCGGGCTGCTTCCTACATGTTTGTTCAAAACAGGGTGATAAAGGGTTATTTTTGGTTTTGAATCTGCATAAAAATTCAGTTCGGAAATTTCTGATGACAGTTCAAAACCGGAACTACTGATACTCACATAACCAATGATTTTGTCTATTTCCGATAATAAGGAGTTTCCGTTTAAAGATGAAAGGTTTAATGTATAGGAATATGTATTCTGGTTTGATTCTGTAAATTCTAATCCCAGATACTCTATATAGCCGGTTTTTACTCCTGATATATTGAAGATAGAATTGAACCGGTCAATCATTGAATCGGTGATTTCTGATTTCAGCAGGATCTTAAAATTAATAAATATATCATCTATCCCGGCAGTGTCGGATACAGAGACAGAGTAAACCGGATCGGTCACTACTAAATTATCCGGATTAATATTGTCGTAAAGTGAAGGTGTTACCGCAAAACCGTTAATGGAGGCAAACTCTTTAGACCAGTTTAAAAGAGTAAACCAGCCCGTTTCATAAATACCTGCATATATTTCTGTTTCATCCTCATTAAAGTAAGATTTAACCGGCTGCCATAGATCAATTTCTAAGTGAGATATCTTTAATCTTTCAGGTTTATATTGATTAATTTCTGATTTATCAAATGAGTAAAAAACATTAACAGGTTTTTTCAGGGTGCCGTTTTTAATTTCAAGATAGACCATATCACTTACATTCTGACCCATTGTTGACGAGGGTATTGAGGATTTGTCCATGCCTCTTTTTAATGTAATTACAGTACCGCTTTCAAGGGCATTTTCCGGGATTAATACTCTGATTCCATTTTCCATTTCAATAGTATGAGCAATTGATTCAGAGATCGTGAGGCTTTTTGATTCATATATGTTGATCTGTTCGCTTCTAAATTCAGGATCGACAGGATTATTGAATTCTTTTTTATCACATAAATAAAAAAGAGAAATCGTAATACAGAAAAACAGTATTCTTGGTATTTTATTCATATTAAAAATTTGTTTTTATCCCTATAATTCTTTTTACATCGGGCGATAAATACAGAGAAATATCGGGGTTGTAATTTTCATTTTCATTTTTATTTTCAGGTTCAATGATTTTATCATAAATATAAGAAATTATTGCTCCGGCAGAAAAAACAGCGGCTGAATATATAAAAAGATTCCTGGATTTTTCAAAGTTTTCGGTGTCGTTTTTATATTTAAGTGCATCCTCAGCTAAAGTACTATTTTGATATTTCTCATAAGAATCATTAGACTTTGTATGATACCAGTATGATAGTGCGGCCGACACACAGGTTAATGTCAAAAATCCTTCCTTTTTGTGGGTAAACATGAATTTTGATAAACTGAATGTTTCTTTCAGTTCAAAATACTCATAAAAAATATCTCCAACTTCAGGAATATTTCTCGAATAATAATAGATCAACCTTAGCGTCGCTTTATCATTTTTTATACTTACCGGTTCTGCCAATGCAATCTTTTTGTGTGAAGCTTTATTGCCGCGAACTATAAGATATTTTTTTTCAGCATCTATATATTTACTGCCGAGATCCACAATGACTGCATCGTCCAGGACTTCAATCACCTTATTTCGCCCTGCAAACAGAGTGTCTTTTGCAGTATCAGTAATATTTACCGCAAAAATTTCTTTTTTCAAGCTCATTATTTCAGAGATATCTATAACTTCTAAAGTGTCGGTTTGTATTAAAGTATCTCCAATAATTGCAGAAATTATTGAGTCAGGTTGTATCTCTTTAATGAAGTCTTGAAAGACAGGTATTGTTATTTCCTCAACAATAAGAGTATCAATGGTTGTATCCGGTACTGCAGGCTCGGGTTCAATATTTTCGGCAAGCAGTTTGTTTTGCTCTTCGATCACCCCAGATAATGACCACTTGAGATTAATGCTGTATTGTACCTCATCCGGAAAGACGACTATTTCTTCAATAGAGGATAATGGTTTTTGTACTGAAATATATGATTTACAGGAGAATTCCTCTCCCGGATAAATATGTTCAGAATAGTTGAATCTCTCATTCGCTGATAATTCATCATTTGCGTTATACAGATATAGTCTGAAAGCAATTCTCTTTATAATTGTCTGAGAATTACTTTTACCTGAGATTTCAATGAAAAGGTTGTTTTTTAAATATTTTACAGATACTGAATTTAGTGATAAAGGTGAGGTTGAGTGATTTAAATAATTTGAATCAATATTTATTAATGTATCGCTCTGCGGGAAAGCTAAGCCGCTGTAAAAAATCAGGATAATTATGAAAGTTTTCTTCATTTTACTTTTTATGTATAAATATATAATCTTTAGCGAATTTTCCAAGTTCTTTAGCTTCTTTAATATTATCATGTATTAGAACATTTCCAATGTTGACCGGATTTAAATTTATCGAAAATGAATCCTTTTTGTAATTTTCAAAAAGAATAGTGAAAATTTTTTTTATCGTTCTGCAGTTTGCAGGGTAATAAATCTGAATGTCATCTGTTCTCTTTTTAAACCGGAAATATCCGAAAAGAGAATATATACCTCCAATGTGATCATAATGCTCATGTGAAAGAAATATTGCAGAAATTTTATCTGTTTCAATTCCTGCTTCCAGTAAGTCCCTTAATGTACCATCGCCGCAGTCAATAAGTATATATTTGCCTGTATCATTAAGTTTGATAATAATACCGGTTGCAATACTGGCTTTGGAATATAATATTTTTACGGAGAAATTTTTCCCCATCCAGTTATACATTGTTCAGTTCCCTAACTGCGGTAAATATGTTTTTTGTGATGATATCTATAATTTGCATTTTAAAATGGAATTTGTCAATAAAAACAGGCACGGAATTCGACGCATAACCTTTAACTTTAAAATCATTTTCATCCGGAAAGTATCCAAGAAAGTCATTTGCATACCCAATGAAAATGATATTTTCATTTCCGGATACCCGTTTTATCTCTTTTTCATAGTGGTTGAAAATTTCACCCGGAATTCCAACTATTATTATTTCATTAATTTTAATGTATTGAAACTCGGTTTCAATAAAATCCAGTACATCCCCTTTTTTTACTTTGGTGATCATTGCTTCGATCCACTCATATTCAACTCTTAAAGCTTCAGGATATATTTCATCTATATATTTGGGTTTATTAGTAAGTATTAGCTCTGATCTAATCTCCTGCAGTTCCTGCATCGTTTTATTGTCGGTCGGGAGTTTGATTTGTTTATTTAATACTCTGATATCTACGATCTCCGAGACTATCACATTATCTATACCGCCGATTATAAAGGAAGAAAGTTTCTCTCCAACAGCTTCAGCTTCAGCAAAATCATTGTTTTTAGTTATTGGATTAACATTTCCACAACTTCCCTGGAAGAATGCTGCGCATGGGATATTCATCTCTTTCTCAAGAATCTTACAGGTATAAAATGAGTAGTCCGGTGTAATAAGATGGTTTTTATCTTTTAACACAACAGAATGGCAGCCAATGAAAAAAGCTATACCCTGTAACTTTTTTTTATTATCAACAATCTTTAAAAAATCAATATGACTTGAAATTGGTTTATACTTCTGCGTCCTGTCGCAGCAAATGCCAGCTGCTTCTACTTTCCCAAATCCAATTTTTCCTTCAAACATGTTTTTATATGCCGTTTCAACAGAGTATATAATCTTTTCAGTCATGAAATCGATATATTCACGATTATAACCGCCTACACCTCTTAGAGGTACAGTTGAAGGACCTGAATGAGTATGTACTGCAGAGATAAGTATATTTTCTTTTGGAATTTTCGTAATGCGATTTATTTTCTCTCTTATTATATCTGTAGTTGATTTGCAGATACCGATTAAATCAATAGAAACCAGAACAATTGTGGTTTTTGACGAGGATAGAATAATGGATTTGGCAAAAAGCGGGTCTTTAATACCTGTAGAGATCCTGTTTAAATAAAATCCATACCCTGCCAATTCAACATTATTTTCAGGGCTTATTTCGGTCTTGTTAAATCCAATATTCATAAATAAAAAAACCCTTAATAAAAGGGTTTACCGGAAGATTTTAATTGTCAGTAAAAGTACTATTTATTTAATATAGCTTCAATTTTATCACTCAAAACCTGAGGAGTAAATGGTTTAACTAAGTAATTATTAACGCCAACCTTCATTGCATCCAGAATATCTTCCTTTAAACTGCGCGTTGTCACCATTAAAATTGGGATACCAGCCAGATTTGAATCTTCCTTTATAGATTTTACAAAAGTTAACCCGTCCATATTCGGCATATTCCAGTCGGTAATAATAAAATTAATACCGGGTTCCGAATATAATTTTGCGAGAGCGTCTTTTCCGTCTGAAGCTTCAATAATATCTTCATAGCCTTGTTTGTTTAATGAATTTACTAAAATTCTTCGCATGGTTACAGAATCATCTACAACAAGAAACTTTAAATCCGCCAATTAATTTACTCCTCTTTATTGCTCATTCGTACTCAGAATAATGTATAATATTTTTTAATTTTTGTCAACAGTTTTGTTTAGGACTGAATATTTGGGAGGCTTAAATCATTTGATCGTTACTGTTTTGCTATTTTCCTTTGTATTATAGTAATTCAGATGAGACCCGCATTCATTTTTACAGTCCGATGCTCCAAATCCGTCAATAATCTGGCAGCATTTTAATCCTTTTTTTATCTTCTTATTCAAAGCACATTCTGATGTAACCGTATTTTTATAGATTTTGTATTTTATAACTTCGGAATTTTTATTCTGAAGCAGAAAATCAATATGCCAGAAAGTCTTTTTTTCTTTTTTTAAATGCCTTTGAACACGTTTTTCCGGATTTTTACCGCCGCTTCCCGAATAAAAATATAATCCTTCCGGAAAAATAAAGGTACCCAATTTTCCAATTTTTATTTCTGATGTTTCTTTTACCCTGATAATTAGAAAATATACGTTCATTTTGTATAAACTCAGTACTGAGTTTGTTGATAAAGTGTATATTTGTGTCATGGAGTGGCCCATGACACCCCAGTTTAAGTTAAAGAGAATAAATCAATTCTAAATTGAACAATGAGATTCTTCACTTCTCCCTCTAAGCGGGATACGTTCAGAATGACGTTTGCTATTTTTGATTATTTGTCATTCTGAGCGCACAGACTGTGTGTCACGAAGTGATCCTTTCAGGAAAAACGCATGCTTAAGTATAATTTGCGAAATTAAATGTCATTGTGTGAAAACGCATGCTTAAGTATAATTTGCGAAATTAAATGTCATTGCGAGGTAGCGAAGCGACGTGGCAATCTCACCGTTAAAGTATTGTTTTGTAAGAATATAGAAGATTACGAAGGTCGTCCCAAAAATATGGGACTCCCTCGTAATGACAGTCAATTATTTTGATTTTTTTGTTTTCATACAGTCTGGCAGCGAAGAATCTCAATATTACAATTTACATGACTGTAATGATATATTCATTTTGTTTGAAACTATAAAAAAAATATTTCGTTTTAATATAAAACGCTTTATATTGAATTTATAGATATAAATGGAGAAAAAAAATGAAAAGAGCGATTATTTTGTTATTCATGATTTTTGTGAGCACAAGTGTATTCTCTCAAAATTTGAATTTCAGTTCTTCATTTAAAAGAGGACAGATCGGCGGAGATTCAGATTATATGTACAGAGGTGTGGGGATAATTTTAGGAGAACCATCTGGTATCACCGGTATCGTCTATTTAAGCAGGACTTATGCTATTGACGGCGCTGTAAGCTGGGATTTGAGAGAAAAAGGATTCCTGCATGTTCATGGAGACCTGCTTTTTCATGACTTTGATAAATTCAGTGTAGATAAAGGTGAAATGGCTTTTTATTATGGCTTGGGTGGATTTGTACATTTAAGTGATAAGGGCAGAGTCGGAATTAGAATCCCTATGGGTATAAAATATTTCTTTGAAGACTCCCCGTTTTCAATATTTTTTGAGGCAGCTCCAAACCTAAAACTACTACCGGATATCGACGTTCTTGTCAACCTTTTTGTCGGGATCAGATATTTATTTTAAGACAATTAACTGCCGCAGAAGGTGTTCTCTCAGCTTCTGCTTAAGCTAATAGTCGAGGTGAATAACACCTCGACATGCAGTAAAATTGTTCCCGCCGATGGCGGGATCTGTTTACCCGCCTCCGGAGGGCCCCTCCGGCAGAAAATCGGCAATTATTTATTGGGGAAATAAAAGTTTTACCATGCGCTACATAATATATAAAACTCAGTGGGATTTGGATTTTGGATCTTTAAAACCGTAATGTCATCTTCAAACGATTCAGTTTCAAAGTTATATATACGTAGAATCAGGTCTTTTTCCTGTTTTATGAAAAAAGCGAGTTTACTGCCGTCATAATTAAAAGCCGGGGCACGGCCTGAAAAAGAATGAGTTTCATTACCATACTCGAAAACATATATATCACCAAGACCGTTACAATAGAATATCTTTTCATTGTCGGGTGATATTTTTGCAGAAAGATCCAATCTCTTTGTTGTACCAATATCAATGGGTCCTTCACGGATCTGGGAGATTTGTCCATAGTTATTAAAATATAAGCCATTATAATCAAAATTGTTGGTTTCATCTTTGATAGATTTCCAGAAGATGATCTGTTCGCCGTTATTTGAAATATCTTCTATCCCCGCATTTTTATCAAAACAACTCTCTTTATTATTAATAAGATCTAATTTGAAAATTGAAAATTCAAGTATATTTTCACCGGGCGAACGTCTATAAGACTTTGTATAGAATATTTCATTCCTGTTGCCGTCATCCATTATCCTTAATTTTTCCTGCGGGATATTTACACCGGAAGAATATGGTGATGGATTGCCGGAATTATTTAAATTGACAGAAGAAGAATATAAAAATCTGAATCCTCTTTCAACAGATGAGATTTTATTTTCTATAACTGATATTTACAGTAATATTTATAGATCAAGTATTTATAAATACAATTTTAAAAACGGAAACTTATCAGGTCTTCCAAATCTTTACGAATTAAGAAATTCTATACCTGTTATACTTGATGATGATATTGATCCACCAGAGTATTATGAACATTTCGGTTTTTTATTTAATTCGAGCAAGGATAGAAAGAACATTTATGTATCCAGTTT
>JBHPGK010000103.1:0-12262 GCA_042570605.1 Candidatus Zhuqueibacterota bacterium | reverse complement strand
GTAATCATCAGAATTGACTTGACTTTTTCGGCTACACTGGCAAGCTTTAGATTACCACCGGAATTCCGGAGGGAGGTCATCGCTGCCATTAATACGCCGAGACCTGAACTATTTATCCATTTAACCTTTGAAAGGTCCATTACTACCTTTTTAAGATCGTCACTGAGAAGGCTGTTTACATGCTCTTTAATAACCTGAGTCTCGTCACCGCCCATTAGGTTTCCCTTAAGATAAATCACTGCTACATCATCAATGATTTCTTCTTTGAATTTCATGCTTCCTCCATAAACTGTTATCCGATACAAATAAAATCAAGTATAAAATATAATAAACTAATTAAAAAAACAAGTGAAAACTTGTAAATATTTCCGATTGGAATACTTGATTTCTCATATCCTTTTCTGAAAATTTTACCTGACTGGATTCCATGATTTATATAAATATTAAACTGTAAAATAATTGAAGTTTTACGAGTTTATATTAAATAGACGAACAATTCTGAAAAAAGTAACTAAGAAATTGGGTTTTTTAATTGTCAAAAATTATTCTGAAAAAATATAAGTAACTTTTGATCAGGTATATTTATTTCAAAAGATTATAGAACCTTTCTATCTGAGATTTCATTCCTGGGTCCCGGTAAGGAACTTTCTCTTCAGGTATCTTTTCATTCATAAGATCGATGCATGCTTTTGCATTTTCTTTATCTGAATTATGATAAAATTCCTGAGCTGCTTTAATTAATGAAAACCTGTAATTTCCATAAATCGTTTTAATATCATCACTGTAATTTAAAACAGGGTCTTTCAAAGACTCATACGTGTAATTGGAAAAACAATTCTTATATATAACTTCTGCTGATACCGGTGCTGTTTTTATTGTGTTGATCTCAGATACCAACCCTTCAAGAGCTAAATATTCGTGTAAACCAATTTTATTTGTTTCGGAAACTGTTGTGGCAAAATATACCGGTCTTTTAAGAATATTATTTTGTATAATCTTGATAATAAGCATATCCTGGATCCTGATCCCTCTGTTCTCAATAGTTGGATAAACCACCCACTTAATTTCATTCTTCCCGTTTTTTTGTTCTCCTTGAAGTACGATACTTACAGTATCCGGTTTCCAGGGTAAATGCGATAGACCAACAAGTTTTTCATCGGTCATGTCGAAAACAATTTTATTTGGTCCGAACATCTTTGACTTTTTAAGCTGAAGCCTGTACCAGGGAGTATTTAGAAGACTCAAATTTACAACTGTAACGTCAGTCCTGAAATTTTCTACGAATTGGAGAAACCAAATGGGGAAAGTATCGATATCACCGTTTGTAAAAAGGACAGCATTTTTTTTAACTGAACGAAGTACATTTTTGTTATATTCCAATTGTGAAGGGAAATATCCGCCGGACTTCATCCCTTCTTTAAATGCTTTTACAGCGTTTTCTTTCTCTCCTGCTGCAAGATAATTAACTGCAATAGTTCCCCAGACTCCCATCAGCTTGGAATATGGATCAAGTCTGTACTTCTCTCCCTCATAATAAGGATTTATTTTTATTACTTTTCTAAAGAGATCCGAAGATTTTTTCAATATCTCGAGCGGAGATTCTTCTAATTCACCTGCATGAACAGTTAACAGCTGGTCATAAGCACAGCCAAGAAAATAATTTGCTTCCTGGTTTTCAGGATCTATTTTAACGGCTTCTTCAAGATAATTCACAGCTCTTAAAAAATTCTGGTCTCCCTGAACTTTATAAAATTCACTTTTTCCTTTTTGAAGAAGGTCAACAAACCGGGTGGTTTCCTGTGCATTTAAAGGATTGATTAAAGATAATAACGCAATAAATGCTGAAACTTTGAAAATGTTTTTCATAGTTGTACCTTAATATTTGAGTAGACTCTGGATTAACATTAATAACATCTTAACCATTATTTTATCGTCTCTTATCCATTTAACTTTAGAATCATACCCGGAAGTTCCCCTGTTGGTTCATTTTTTTCAGCAACAATTTTTCCATTTACAACCACAAAGTTTATTCCTTCGGGATATTGATGAGGATTCGAATAATCAGCTTTGTCAATAATTTTATTATAATCAAATATTACAATATCGGCATAAAATCCTTCGGTTAACATACCCCGGTTTATAATGTTAAATTTTCTTGCAGGTGCTGAAGTTATTTTACGAATTACTTCCTCAAGAGAAAAAATCTTGTCTTTTCGAGCATATTTACCTATTGCCCTCGGAAAAGTACCGTAATTGCGAGGGTGAGGATTTCCTTTTGAGAGGGGACCGGACGTAGATAAAACAGCTCCATCTGAGCCGATAATACATAATGGGTCTGATAATACGGCTCTGGTGTTTTCTTCGCTCATTGCAAATCCTACTATTCCAACCCTGTTATGCTCTTCTATGATCAGGTTCCTGGTAAATTCATATGGGTCAAAATCGAATTTTTCAGATATTTCTTTAATTGTTTTTCCCTGATATCTTTTATTCTTTTCCTCTTTTACGGATGTTATCATAAAAGAATTCCAGGAGCCGGTGTTTTCCACTTTATATAACACGGTTTCCTTGATTTTTTCTGTCAATGATCCGTCGTTTAATCTTTCGATAAACTTTCGCGTGCCGCCTTCTCTTGACCAAATTGGAAAAAGATTTGCCAGCCCGGTGCTGTATGCAGTGTATGGGTATCTGTCAAAATCAACATTAACACCTTTTTCCTTCTCCGAGTGGATCTGTTTCAGAATTTTTTCGACTTTATACCAGTTCTTTTCCCGGCATGCTTTCAGATGAGAAATTTGAAGAGAAATATTAGCCTTTTTAGCTACATTCAAAGCTTCGGTTACAGCTTCTTCAAGTGTATCATCCTCGTTCCTGATATGTGTAGCATAAACCCCATTATACCCGGCTGCAACTTTAGCCAGTTCAGCAATTTCGTCTTCGGTAGCAAAACTGCTTGGGACATATTCCAGTCCTGTCGAGATGCCAAAGACTCCCTCTTCCATAGCAGTTTTAGTCATATTCTTCATCTTTTCCATTTCACTTGCGGTAGGGGGTCTGTCCTCGTTACCGATTACTTCTGACCTGATTGTGCCCAATCCAAGGAATGTGCAGAAATTTATACCGATTTTGTTTTTTTTCAACTTATTAAAGAACTGAGAAAAATTCGTCCAGTCAGCTTCAAAACCGTATCTGTTTTTTATGTTTTTCCGGTAATCGTCATCTTCTTCGTATGATCTTGGGGCAATAGAACTGCCGCAGTTCCCTCCAATTTCCGTAGTTACTCCCTGCATCAGTTTACTTCCGCCGGATGGTACCACCAAAAGTTCAATATCTGTGTGGGTGTGAACATCGATAAATCCTGGAGCAACAGTCAGGTTGTCTGCTTTTATGATCCTGTCAGAACTCAATTTACATTCCGGACCAATATAGCGTATTCTATTCCCTTTAACACCGATGTCTGATTTTTTTCCGGGATTTCCTGAACCGTCGACCACAAATCCGCCCTTTATTAATATATCCAGTTCACTATTTGTTTTTTTACCTGTGATAATATAGGGAGCGATAAAAGGTTGAGCAGCCCCAAAAATTGCTATGTCTTTTAAAAAGTCTCTTCTTGAAATTTTCATGCTTTTAATCCTTAAAGTTTAAATTCTTTGTTACCGATTAAATATGAAAGAACTGTTAAGGAGGTAAATAAATGTGCGAACATAATGAACTCGTTTTCTTAGGTTATCAGCAAATGTACGATCCCACCAAAAAACTTGCACTTTTTAATTGTACTATCTGTAAAACTACGCTCGCTTTTACAGATACAAACCCCTCAACAATCAGAAATAAAATTTTCAGAGAGAAAGAAGGCAATTAATTATACTTTTCTTTCTATTACCCTGTTTTTCAAAGTACCGATTTTTTCCACATATGCTTCAAGTATATGTCCGGATTTTATTTCCGAGATACCTGAAACAGTCCCTGTTGCTATAATATCATTTGGGTATAATGTGATAAATTTTGACAAATATGCTATCAAATCATCGATTTTAAAGACCATGTCCTTTGTATTCCCATCCTGTTTGATTTCACCATCAACTTTACAGAAAAGCCGCAAATTGTAAGGATCTTTTAAGTACCCCCTGGGAACAAAATATGGACCTATAGGTCCAAAAGTATCTATTGATTTTGCTCTTGCCCATGGGTGACCTTTTTTTGCATCGCTTCTCTGAAGTTCCCGGGCTGTTATGTCATTTACAACGGTATATCCCGCAACATAGTTCATGGCTGTCTCTTTCGATATGTTTTTACCTTTCTTACCGATAATGACTGCAAGTTCAACTTCATGATCAACTCTGCCAAGGTTTAAATCCGGAATAACGATCTTATCCAGATGCGCGATCATGGATGAATTTGCTTTTAGAAAGAATATTGGCGATTGAGGTACTTTATTTCCTGATTCTGCTGCATGCTCTATGTAATTTCTACCGATACAAATGAATTTTTGTGGATTTGAAAGAACAGGCAGATATCTGTAACTATCTATCTTGAACTTATCCCACAGATTATCTTTCTTTATCAAATTTAAGAACCTGCTCAAGAAATATCTGGTATGTAAATGATTTAAAATAATCTCATCAAGAGAAAGGAATTTCTTAACATCGCCAGATTTTTCCCCATTGAAATATAAGTATGCCTTGTTAAAGTCAATTACATGTTGCCCGTACTTAATTCCTATAGAGGTATAATTTTTGGATTTATAAGAGAATAACTTCATGATTGAACTCCCTAAAACAAAATGTAAGTATTAATAAAACAACAATTTATGTTGTAATATAGAATATATTTTTTTTCTTGTTATTGACCAATGAATTTAGTAAATTTGAATGATTAAATATATTAAGATTTTACGAAATCTTAATACAAATATCAAGGAAATATACAATCATTTTTGGAGGAAAGCATGAAATTTTCTTCATCGGTAAATGAATTAAAAAGCGGTTTGCAGCAGGTTATAGGTGTAATCCCGACAAAATCTATATCGCCGATTCTTGGTCATATTCTTTTTAAATCTGAAAATGGAACGTTAAGCCTTATGGGAAGTGATTTAGAGGTTTCACTGAAAACTACGGTCGATGCGAAGATTTATGAGGATGGCAGTGTTGCAATACCGGGTAAAATGATATTTGATATTGTTAAACAGCTGCCGGAAATGGACCTTGAGGTTGAAGCCGATGAAAATAATAAAATAAGAATAAAAGGCTCTACTGGTGAATATCATCTTTCAGGTAATTCCGAAGAAGATTTTCCAGTTTTCCCGGATGTTGAGCCTCTCGGGAATGCCAAATTTGATAAAAATCAGCTGGAAAAGATGATTACAAATACTATTTTTTCAACTTCTACGGACGATCTCCGTGTTACATTAACCGGGATTCTTTTTCAGATAAAGGCAGACGAGTTCCGGGCTGTTGCAACGGATGGACACAGGCTTGTCAGGATTATTGATAAGTCTTTTACTAGTGATAAAGATCTTAATGATATTATTATACCGAAAAAAGCTCTTAATTTACTCCTGAGAAACCTTGAAGGAGTGAGAAAGATAGAGTTTGTTCTTGGTGAAAGTTATATTGTATTCAAACTGAAAAATTCTACTATTGTTTCAAGACAGCTTGAAGGTAAATTTCCTAATTACGAGGGAGTTATACCAAAGGATAATGATAAAAAGTTGAAAATTAATAAGGACATGCTTATATCGTCTATTGGCAGGATTTCATTGTTTTCAAATAAAATTACTCAGCAGATAAAGCTGGCATTGACAAATGAAGATTTAAAATTGTCGGCTCAAAATATTGAGATTGGAAGCGATGCAGAAGAAAAACTGGAAGGAGATTATTCTGGTGATGCAATGAATATAGGTTTTAACTATACCTATATCTGGGATGCGCTGAAACACCTTGAAACTGAAAATGTGGTTTTAGAATTCGGAACTTCTGTTTCCGCGACTTTAATATTTCCGTCGGAACAGAAAGAAAATGAAGATATTTTAATGTTGGTAATGCCAATTAAACTGGCAGATACGGATTAGAAATAAATTATGATATTAAAATCCCTTTTCGGGAAAAACTTTAGAAATTTTGATAATTTTTATGTCGAGTTTTCCGATACAGGGAATTTAGTCTTTGGAAAAAACGGGTCAGGAAAAACAAATCTTTTAGAAGCCATCCATTATCTTTCAATCTTCAAAAGTTTCAGATCATATAAAAGTCATAATTCAATAAGGTTTAACCAGAAAGGATTTGAGCTGAAAGGCGGCTTTGAAAATAACGGTAATAAAATGAAAATTGACTTTACTAATGGTTTTGATAAAAAAGAAGTTGTCTTGAATGAAAAAAGGATTTATCGGTTAAGCGATGTAATTGGAGAATTTCCTGCAGTACTTGTGTCACCGGAACAATATGTAATTACTTCAGGACCTCCGGATGCAAGAAGAAGGTTTATCGATGTTCTTCTTTCTCAGATTGATAAAGACTATCTTCATTCTCTCATAAAATATAAAAAGATATTGAAACAGAGAAATGAAGCATTGAAAAATCCAAATGCAAAATTGGACAGCACTTTTATTTCCTCCTGGGACTTGGAGTTGGCTCAGTACTGCTCAATTATTCTACGTAAAAGGATTGATAGTATTGACAAATTGAATGGGTTCAGCCGGGAAATATATAAGGAGATTTCAAATAGTTCTGATGATTTAAAACTTTCATATTTTTCTTCCATAAGAGATAATCAGGATATAGAGAGTATTAATAGATCATATTCGAAAAATTTAAAAAGAGATATTGAGTTATATACAACTACTATCGGACCACACAGGGATGATATTAAAATTGAATTAAAAGGTAAGAATGTCAAGGATTTTGCATCTCAAGGTGAACATAAAACCGTATTATTATCATTAAAAGTTGCAGAATATTATTTGTTAAGGGAAGTAAAAAAATCATCGCCGGCAATTTTAATGGATGATATGAGTTCAATGCTGGACAAGTCCCGGTTAAAATCATTTTTAGACCTTTTTCAAAACTTTGGTCAGTATTTTATTACATCTGTTGAAAAGGATGATTTTAAACCGGATATAAACGGATTGGCATTAAAAATTAATGATGGGAATATTTTAGTAAATTGAAACAGTTTTCCTCTATAAAAACAGTGATTGAAGGATTGTTTTTCGATCTGGGATTATCTGAAGCAGTCCGGAGTAAAATGGCAATATACTACTGGAAAGATGCTGTAGGAGAAAAAATCTCTGGTGTAACAAAACCAATAAAAGTTAAAGATGGCAAATTATTTATTTCTGTAAAAGATGATATGTGGAGAAATGAACTGACATATTATAAAAGCAATATCATACAAAGGCTTAATAAAAAATTAAACGGCGACTATATAAAAGATATTATCTTAAAATAGGAGAAGGGAAATGCAGCGGGAACAATATGATGCTAAAAAAATTCAGGTTTTAAAGGGACTGGATGGTGTAAGAAAAAGACCTGCAATGTATATAGGTGATACCGGTCAGAGAGGTCTTCATCATATGATATATGAAGTTCTTGATAATAGTATTGATGAAGCAATTGCAGGGTATTGTAACGAAGTGATTGTCGAAATAAGTGATGACTGCAGAGTTTCAATAACCGATAACGGGCGAGGTATTCCTGTAGATAGACATCCCACACAAAAGAAATCGGCTCTTGAAGTAGTAATGACCATGCTTCATGCCGGTGGTAAGTTTGACAAATCGAGCTATAAAGTTTCCGGCGGTCTGCACGGAGTGGGCGTCTCCGTTGTTAATGCTTTAAGCGAATGGTGTGAGGTCGAAGTATACCGGGATGGTGGTATATTCTATCAAAAATATGAAAGAGGAGTTCCGGTAACAAAAGTTGATAAAATTGGAAAAACAAAAAAACGCGGAACGAAAACCACTTTCTATGCCGATACTGAAATATTCGGAAAGGTCACTTATAACTCTGAAATTATTTCCATGCGTATGCGGGAGCTTGCCTATTTAAATAAGAATTTAAAAATAATTTTCATAGATCAAAGAAACGGCGGCGAAACTGAAACTTTTAGATTTAAAGGCGGTCTGATTGAGTTTATTCATCATCTTGACAGGTCAAAATCAGCGCTTCACAAGCCTATTGGTGTCGAAGATGAAAAAGATGGTGTTGTCGTAGATATTGCCCTGGAATATAATGATTCCTATAACGAAAGTATTTTTTCTTATGTGAATAATATTAATACTATTGAGGGTGGAACACATTTTACAGGTTTTAAAACTGCCCTTACAAGAACATTAAATTTTTATGCTGCAAAGAATAATTTAATTAAAAATGGTACTTCAACTTTATCAGGTGAAGACGTTCGTGAAGGGCTGACTGCGGTTATCAGTGTTAAAGTTCCTGAACCTCAATTTGAAGGTCAAACTAAAACGAAGCTCGGTAACGGTGAAGTTAAAGGGATTGTGGAATCGATCGTTGGTGAAAGATTATCTGAGTTCCTGGAACAGAATCCTCCGGTTGGAAGAAAAATTATTGAGAAGTGTATCTCTGCTTCCAGAGCCCGCGAAGCAGCAAAAAAAGCCAGGGAACTTACCCGCAGGAAATCAGCCCTGGAAAGTGCTGCACTCCCCGGTAAGCTTGCTGACTGTTCATTTAGAGATCCCGCACTCTGTGAATTATACCTTGTTGAGGGAGATTCTGCAGGCGGGTCTGCGAAACAGGGTAGAGATAGAAGATACCAGGCTATCCTGCCGCTGAGAGGCAAGATATTAAATGTAGAGAAAGCCAGGATAGATAAAATTCTGAACAATGAAGAGATCAGAACTATTATTACAGCTTTAGGAACAGGGATCGGTTCAGAGGAATTTGACCTTTCTAAATTAAGATATGATAAAATAATAATCATGACTGATGCAGATGTTGACGGCTCTCATATCCGGACTCTTTTATTGACTTTTTTCTACAGGCATATGCCTCAGACGGTTGAGTCCGGGAAAATATATATTGCACAACCACCGTTATTCAGGATCAAATACGGCAGCAAAGAGTTTTACGCCTATAATGATGATCAGAGAATTGAAATTATTGAAAGGAACAAAGAAAGCAGTAATCCGGGAATTCAGAGATACAAGGGGTTGGGTGAAATGAATCCCGAACAGTTGTGGCAGACAACAATGGATCCTGAAAAAAGGACTCTGAAAAGAATAACCCTTGAAGATGCAACTTCGGCTAATGATATTTTCAGCAGGCTTATGGGAGACCAGATAGAAGAAAGAAGAAAATTTATTGAAAAACACGCAAAATATGTGAAAAATCTTGATGTGTAATTAAAAGGCTTAATTTACTTTTTAAGTTTAAATCTATTTTTGTACTGTAAGATTTTGCGGCCGGGAAATTTTAAAGCCTGCTGTATTTCCTGTTAAGAATAAGTCTTCTTACAACGCTGAGCAGCAGTGTATTTGAGAACGGTTTCGAAATAAATTCATCTATTCCAAGCTTATAAAGCCTGTCAATTTCCAGTTTAATTTGACCGCTGATTATCACCATAGGTATCTCTTTTGTCCTGGGATTCGTTTTTATGGTTTCGATTAATTTATATCCGTCTGTTTTCGGCATGATCATATCTGTAATAATTAAGTCCGGAATGTTGTCCTCGAGCAAATTTAACAATTCTACTCCATTTGCTGCAGTTTGAATCTTATAATTTTCAGATTCCAGTAAAGCTTTTAAAAAGTCAAGGACTTCAGTATCATCTTCAGCAATCATTATATTATTTGTTTCTAAAACACCTGATCCAGGCAGAGAAATTAAGATTCTGATGTCTGATTTACGCCAGACTGTTAAATCTATTTTCCCATCCATTAACTCAAGAAGCCGTTTTGACAGGTCAATATTTCTTCCGATATTTTCTTTGATTTCAGTCAATTGTTCAGTCAAAGAAAAAATTTCCTTTTTACCGGTCTTAATACTTTCCTTAATCTTTTTATTAATGTTTATACTTATGAAAATACTGTATAAGTTTTCTGTAAGTATGTTTTTTGTTTCAATTTTCACAGAACTTTCTTCAGGAGCATATTTTATCAGGTTGAGAAATAGATTTTTTAGAATATAATTTATTTTTTTAGTGTCGACTTTAACGGTTGCCAGCGAATTATCAAATTTTGAAACCGGGTTAATATTTTTTTTGTTGAAATTTGAAGAAAAAGAATCCAAAAATTCATTAACTACTATATTTATGTTGACATTTTCCTGTAATAATTCAGACTGTCCGGCATCCACCCTGGTCATTTCGGTAAGCATCCCGACTTTATCTATAATTAGATTAGAACTATTGTAAATATTCTGAAGGTATTTAAATTGTTTTAGATTGAGTTTTCCGTAACCCTGTTCAAGCAGAATATTCGAAAAAGTAAGTATTGAGTTCAATGGAGTAACCAGTTCCTGTGAGATAAGAGAGTAATATTCACTTTTTATTCTGTCAATTTCACTTATTTTATCATATTGCTTTTTTAATTCAATGTTTTTATAACTGATCTCTTTTGTCTTGTCTTCAACAAGCTTTTCCAGATTTTTGGAATGTTCATTTAATTTTTCCTGTGCATCTTTTAATTCATCAAGCGCACTTTTCAATTCACTATTAATTGAGATCAATTCTCTGGAATAAAATAAATTTGATAAAGAAGAAGAAATTTGATTGGTAAGTATATTTAATATTCTCTCGTCTTTTACAGAGAAAGCGTTTTTTTTATTTGAGCTGAGATTTAACACTCCTAAAGTTTGTTCCCTGGAAATAAGTGGAACACAGATGATCGATTTGATATTGCTTTTTGAGATGAAATTTGGTATGAATTCGCTTTCCAGAGTGGTGTCATCAATTCTGATAGTAATCTGCTGTTTGGCAGCTTTTCCTGCAATCCCTTCTCCTAATTTAAACCTTCTGGCGTTTGTACTGCCTTCCTCAAAAAATTTAGCTTTTTCCTCAACTCTCGTTTTTACAGATTTCAATACAATTTCATCTGTATTCTTATCCAGCATTAAAAGGGAACAGCTTTCTGCATTTATTTCGTCAAGAACTATTGCGACAATATTAATACACGCTTCTTCTATGGTTATTGATATCTGTAATTGATCTCCAATTTTCCGAATAAGAGACAATTCGTGAATTTTTTCCTGAAATTGAAGGTTTACATCATCAATAGACTTTTTAAAAAAATCTCTTTCCTGCTTAAGCTGGTTTAATCTTTCTTCTGAATCTGATTTATTTGTCATATCGCTTATGTGATTACTTTAAAAAACACTTTTATTGTTTCCGATTGTTCTTGGAGCTCATCAATTAACTTTTGTATATCTGAATTATTAAGATTCAGTATTTCACTACAGTCTTTCAAAATTTTTGTTTTTGATTTTTCAATTACCGGAGTTCCAAGTCCGGAACTTCTTGAAATAATATTTGATAGATCGACAATGGCAGACAAAGTTCTGGATTCCTCCGGAGCATTTTCAAGATTGTGGTGAAATCGGATCGAATCAGCTAGTGAATCGGGAAATTCCCATTTTCGTGCAACCTGAAAGCCCGCTTCGGTATGATCAAATCCAAAAATTTCCTTCTCGATTTCATGAACTTCCTTCAGGCTTGAATTTGATTTTTCAATAACCTGTGTATAAAATTCCGGGAAAAAGTAATCCATCAAAACCCTGCCAATGTTGGATAAGAGTCCGGAAATATACAGACTTTCTTTGTTAGGTATATTTAACAGAGTTCCTATCTTTACTGCTGTTTGAGCAGATCCGATGGAATTAAGCCAGTACTGGGTTCTGTCAAAATCACCCGTACTACTTAATTTTTTAAATGTATCAATAATTGAAATACTAAGGACGATGTTTTTGATGGTTTTAAATCCAATTACGACAATTGCATTTGTGATTTCAGTTATCCGGCGGTTAAATCCAAAATATGCAGAGTTTGCAAGATTAAGGATCTTGGCGGAAATCGCCATATCATTAATTATTATAGTTTTTAAGTCTTTTGCTGATGATTTTGGATTATTAAGTGTCTGCAGAATTTTATTAAATACAACCGGTAATGTTGGAATATAGTCTACTCTGCTTATAAATCTTTCCTTAAAGTCATTCATATTATTTTCTCATACACCAAATAGTTAAAGTAATTTCTTAACTTTTTTTTAAAAATCCAAAATATAAATCAATCAGGGCAACAACAATAT
>JBHPGK010000102.1:0-12348 GCA_042570605.1 Candidatus Zhuqueibacterota bacterium | reverse complement strand
TTATAATGGTTTAAAGAAATGACAATTCTCATTTTTACAGAAAACACTGTGATATTAAGAGTTCTCAAATTTCTTTTTTCACACGTTATGCTGTAAAGAAAAGAGACCACCGCATTTACATAATGGCTGCAGACCAGATGCAAATGAAGGGGCATAATTTGCCCCTACACGGCAGTCTCATTTTAATAAAACTATTTTACTTTAAAATTGCAAGTAAATAGTTATCGGCATAACGGATAAAAAGAGGTTGTGCAGCATGCTAAAATAACTTACAACCTCTTTAAATGAAAATATTTTCTATTAAATAAAGTTTGAAAAAACATTTAATTATTTGACATTGCTCTTCAATAAAATCTAAAAAAGGAGATTGAAACATGAAAAAACACGTAATTGTACTGCTGTTCATTATTATCGTTTCATTAATTTACTGTAATATTTTTGCTCAGAATTTAAAAGCTGTTTCTGCTGGAGTAGCTGTATACCCACCTGGCCTTGGTTGGGATGTATATTTTTGTGACGATGATGCTGAAGCAGTTAAAGATTATTTAATTAATCACCAGAAATGGAATTCAAGTTATATAAATCTGAAATTGAATTCAGGTGCTACAAAAAATGATATACTAAATGCAATTGATGCTATGCCTACCTCATCGAGTTACAATAACCTGTTTTTCTATTCCGGTCATGGAGATGAAGATGGTTTAAAGCCATATGACTGGTCGGGAAATGCGCGTATAGACGGAGATGACCTGGAAGATGCTTTCAGCAATAACGGCGCTAAATATGCCGCTTTTCTAAATGCTTGCAAGTCAGGCATATTTACAAGCATGTCTGAAGGATTCATTTCAACATCATGTTCAAATACTCAGTTAAGCTATGGAGCCGATGAAGGCTTGGGTTTTTACACTTTAGCAATGGTAAATGGCCTTAAAAACAATTCGGCCGACAGCAACAGTGATGGAGTAATAACCGCTCTTGAACTCCATACTTATATTGGTGAAAACATAGAAACATACGATGAAAGTCAAACTCCACAATATAAAAATAATAGTAGTATCGGAACTTCATTTACATTTCGGTTTCCAAAACCGACTGGACTTTCCTCTTCACTTAGCGGTAAAGATGTACAACTTAGCTGGAATAGTGTCTCCGGAGCAAGTGGTTATAAAGTATACATGGGAACTTCTTCTGGAAGTTATTCTCAATCATATTCATCTGCGACAACAAGTTATACGGTAACAGATTTATCCTATAATACAACATATTATTTTGCGGTAACGGCATATAATGATGCATCAGAAAGTTACTATTCAAGTGAAGTATCTGAGACTACACCAGTGATGATCGCCACAATATCTGGCCCTTCCACCAGGAGTTCAAATCAATCAGGTACGTGGACAGCTAATGTAGGCGGGGGAACCTCACCATTTAGTTACCAATGGTATCAATATTTCCCTCCTCTCGAAGGTCAGGAAGTCGTTGTGGGCGAATGGATAATACTTCATGGCGAAACAAGTCAAACTCTAACATGTGCTGATATCAGAGATTTTAAACTAAAAGTTAGAGTTATAGATACTATACCAGACTCAGTTTATTCACCTGAGTTTTATGTTACTATTCATCTAGACAAAAGAAGTATTACTTCTGCTACTAATTTAGTACCTAAAAAATTTGATATCTCACAAAATTATCCCAATCCGTTCAATCCATCAACTGATATTAAATTCCAATTACCTGAAGCTTCAAAAGTCACACTAAAAGTATATGATATGCTTGGAAGGGAGGTTGCTGAGCTAATAAACGGGAATAGGAATGCAGGGTATCATTCGGTAACATTTAATGCAGTAAATCTGCCGAGCGGTGTATATATTTACAAAATAAGAGCAGGAAAATTTACTGATGTTAAGAAGATGATTTTGATGAAGTAAACGTAGCTTCATTATTCCAATGCTCCTGCGTTGGAACAAAATGATTTATTTAAAAGAGGACAATACGCATTGTCCTCTTTTTTTATGGATTCCAGCCTGAATATTTGTAATTCAACTCATTCTTAAAAGAATATTAGAGCGGAAGTGTCATTCTGAACTTGTTTCAGAATCTTATCTTTTACTTTGGAGACCCTGAACCAAGTTCAGGGTGACATTCTTGCTGTTGTGCAACACACACGGAAGCGGGAATCTATTAATTACTTGTCCACTATGCCTTGAGATTCCCATTTTCATGGGAATGACACAACCAGGTAGCCAGAAAATTTCCCTCCGGCGGAGGTATTCTTTTACAAAGTGATCACCTTGTGACACCTCTGCCATAGTTATTACACAATATTTCTGCGTTGGAACATATTGATTTATTGAAGACGACATTTCCCAATGTCGTCTTTTCTGGATTCCCGATCGGAGTCGGGAATGACACAACCGTGTGTCCAAGCTTTCACCCGCCGGAGGAGGTGTTCTTCCACCTCCGCCTAAGCAGTTGGAATATATTGATTTAATCCCCGTTTATTCTCTCCTTCAGCATCTTTTCAAGGTCAATCTCAATCTGGATCAGCGGTCTCATGAACTCAAGTTCAAGATAAAATTCACAGCGGTCAATAAGCTCGCCTGTTACTATGCTGAGTATAATAAATGCATAAAAGTCATAATCCGTTAAAAAGTACAACAGGACAGGCAGTACAAATCCGGATAAAATCCTTAACAGGCTCAATACAGGTCTTGTTTCCTTTCCCGTTTTTGAAAGATCGAGTTTCCTCTTTAAGTACAGGAATAATTTTACGGCTCCGAACGGTAAAAAAAGTATTGTATCACCCAGGAAAACACCGGTCAGAAATAATCCGGTCAGAAAAACATGGGCGCTGTGCACTTTATTCAGCTCAAGGTTTGTATAAATAATGTAGAGTTTGTCCATCGTAAAAAGCGAGGCAAATCCGAGTAAAGAAACAGCCCATCCCAAAGCTTTAAAGCCGGGGATAAATATCAAGTACATACTGCCCGCCGCAATAAACAGGGAAAAGGAAATAAGCTCCCTGCTGAGCCAGGAATTTCGCCAGTTAAGTATTACCCGGAACAGCCTGCTCCTCTGCCCTAAATGAATAGTACTGAGCCCCATAACAGCAAGCCCGGTCAGTACAAAGATCCATGCGGGAAATAAATTGTCCGCAATAAACCCTGCAAAGAACAGCGGCACAAGAACCGCAGCGGTGAATGTAAAGACGAGTAAAGTCCATTCGGACAGGAGCGACACTTTCGATCCTTTATTCCTCGGGAACGAAGAGGCAAGTTCTGATAAGGCTTCTGCATTTATATTTTTTACAGATTTCGGGACTTCACTCTTTTTCCGGACGGTGATTATCTTTAAAGCCGGTTCGATGTTCCTGTCAAAAAAACCTGTATACCCTTTTGCCGTGTATTCATCCAGTTTTGTAAATTTATCGAACTTTAATGCACCCGTTGGACAGGAGGTTGTACATGCCGGCTCAAGATTCTCTTGAAGACGGTGTTCACAGAAGGTGCATTTTTCCATCACGCCGGTTTCAATATTATATTTCGGGGAATCATAAGGGCATATCCACAGGCAGTATTTGCATCCCATACATTTGTCCGCTATTACCGTCACGGCTCCGGTGGTTTCGTTCTTTTCATAAGCAAGTGCAGGACAGTTTACCATACAGGGTGCATCGAGGCAGTGATTACACGCAAGGGAATAGTGAAAAAGCGGGATATCGGGGAAATGCGGCTGGTTGAAAGTTACAACCTGTCTCCAGTGCATTCCGGGGAGCAGCTCATTCTCGATACCGCATGCCAGCACGCAGGCATGGCAGCCGGTACATTTATTCAGGTCCAGTAAAAAGCATTTTTGTGTGGTCATAATTTCTCTATATCCACAAGGTTTTCATGAAAAGCAGCACCGTATGCCATATCAGTTTCACGTTCCAGCGACAGAAAATTCACAGCGCCTTTATCTTTTAACCACCACCCGTTGTACACGACTATACATCCCCTTTTAATGCAAAAATCATACTTTACTTTCAGCTTAAGCTCTCCCTTGGCATTGAATATCCTGACCTTCTCGCCATCAGAAATCCCCTTTCCTTTTGCATCTGCAGGATTGACCGTTATATATGGAGAAGGCATAACTTCCCGTATCATCTCGAGGTTATGAAACTGGGAATGTATGCTGTTTTTTGTGTTCGGTGTCATCATATAAAAGGGATATTTTTTAACTTTATCCCCTTTACGGACAGATTCAGCCGGTTCGGTAAATTTCGGGAGCGGGTCAACTCCCCACCTGTCTGCTGCTTCTTCGGAAAACAGCTCAATTTTCCCGGAAGGAGTAGGAAACCTGAAGTTCGACCATGCCACTTCTTCATGTAATGGAGACAGCACAGGAGCTTCTTTCAGTTTTTCCAGTGTTATTTCCGGGAACGGTTTTAACTTTTCGGACAGGTACGACTCAACAGCTTTATCATCTCCCGGAATATGTTTTTTTATGTCTTCTTCCGGGAAACCGAGCCGTTCTGCAAGCAGGAAGTAAATTAGCGTTTCGGGTTTGACCTCACCAGGAGGTTCAATAACTTTCTGCTTGATCTGTATATAATCATGCCAGTACGCATTAATTACATCCGTCTGTTCGAACATTGTCTTTGCAGGCAGGATTATATCTGCTTCACGGGCGGTATCTGTTAAAAACTGCTCGACTACCACCCTGAAATCGAGTTTCCGGAACGCTTCAAGAACTGATCCTGTACCGGGATTCTGCGATACCGGATTCCCGCGCTCCACCCATATCATCTTCAACGGCGGATTTTCCTGTGCTAACATATCCATTCCCAATTTTGCAGTTGATACCGATATTCTTACCACACCGTCGGGGATTTCAGGCGGGAAAAACGCAATTGGGTCTTTCACTTCATCAAATATCTGGCTGTTCAGATTTGCGAACAGCCACCCGGCACCCGGTTTCCCGAAATTGCCTGTAACTGCAAGAAGGGATATAAGGGCACGCATTGTCTGACCGCTGTTCGTATACCTCTGCATCCCGAATCCGGCGCAGATGGTGACAGGTTTAATTGTTCCGATATACTCAGCAAGTTTTTTAATGTATTCTACCGGGACATCCGTGATCTCCGAAGCTTTTTCCGGGGTATATTCACTTACCATTTCTTTAAATTCGGAAAATCCCAGCACATTTTGTTTAATAAAAGCATCATCTGTTTTACCGTTTTTGATGAGTAAATTTGCCACAGCCAGGGCTAAAGCGCCGTCAGTTCCGGGACGCGGCTGTATCAGCAGGTCCGCACGTTCGGATGTTTGTGTACGCCGGGGGTCTATTACGATCAGTTTTGCTCCTTTTTCAATTGCTTTCTCGATGAAAACCATCTGATGAATATTGGTCTCGGCAGTGTTTTTCCCCCACATTATTATGAGTTTACTGTTTTCTATGTCCCACGGGGCGGAATTCCTGTTATCGCCGAGTGTTAGCCGCGTAGCTTCCAGCCCTGCGGGCCAGCAGAGGTCTCCGTATGTGGTTGTATACCCCCCGAACATTCTCCAGAAATTATGCGAAACGCCGTTCAGAAGTCCCTTCGTGCCGCTGCCCGTATAAAAAAGAATGCTCTGCGGACCGAATTCTTTTTTGAAATACTTCAACTTTCCGGTGATGATCTTTAGGGCGGTATCCCATGAAATCCTTTCAAATTCATCTGTACCTGCCACTCTCTTGAGCGGGTACAGAATTCTTTTTGGAGAATATACACGCTCAATGTAACTGAGCCCCTTCAGGCAGGGACCTTCGGCTGTTGCCTTGTTTAGAAGATGAGGTTCAATTTTGCGGATCTTCCCGTCCTCGATTGAAACCTTAATTGTACAGGTGCTGTAACAGTTTCGCGGACAAGCTGTTGTGAAGACTTGCATGCTGCAAATTTAATAAATAATATGTGTAAATTGCAAATTTTAAAAAGAAGGCTAAGGCTGAGACTGAGGCTAAGGAGGAAAAACCTGCTCCGCCCAAGGCGGAAATAATCAATAATTAATAATTAATAATTAATAATGACTGTAGGGACAGCCTGTCCCGCGTGTCCCCCGAATCCTCGGGGTGGATTTCTCGGGGGACATTGTCCTGTCCGTTTTAAAAACACCAACAAGGCACAAAGTCACAAAAGGAAAATGTAGGGGCGGTTCGTGAACCGCCCTTTTTTAATCAACAAATCCCTGGAATTTTTTGTAGGGGCACAGCGTGCTGTGCCGTTTGCGCCGTTTTTACACATTCACATTCGATTTTATGGTCATACAGGTTTTCGTTTCACAAATAAAACTTTTCAAAAAGTTAAATTTTCTTTATATTTGTTTTTGAAAATCAATACTGGATTGAATTATGCAGAAGAAAAAATTAACACAGAAAAAATGGTTCCGTGTTTTATTACTGATTATTCTTGCGACGGCTTTAGGTCTTTTTATAGCCGAATTAAAAATGATAACTTATCACGGCGCTTTATTCGGCCCGGAATTCCTGGACCTGAACATACACTTTATAACTTTAGTCTATCTCTGGGGTCTTCTTGTATTTGTCATTTACATAATCTCCAGGTACTTTCCCTTCAATGAAGAAAAATGGAAGATCAGCCTTCCGGTTAATCTGATTCTTTGTCTAATAATTGCAGTTGTACACTGTTATTTAAATTATTTTGCTTCAACATTTATAAATAATTTTCGATTTGGGTTTTCCTATACAACTGTCGAAGGCGTTTTCAAAACTTACTACAGGTACAATCTTCTGATTTACTGGGTAATTATGGGATTCTTTCTGTCCGTGGATTATTACCGTAAATATAAAAAGAGAGAACGTGAAGCTTTTGAACTGTCTTTAAGAACATCAAAACTGGAATCTCAGCTTGCAAAGGCACAGCTTCAATCACTAAAGACGCAGCTGCAGCCCCACTTTTTGTTCAACACCCTGCATACGGTTAGCGGGCTGATGAATAAGGATATATCACTGGCAAAAAAGACTATTGCACTGCTTAGCGATCTGCTGCGGATCTCTCTCGATATGAAAGACCGGCAGGAGATAAGATTCAAGGAAGAACTTGAATTTGTGAATAAATATCTTGAGTTACAGAGGACAAGGTTTAAGGACAGATTAAAGATCGAAATGGAGATACAGCCGGAAACACTCGATGCTTCAGTCCCTACCCTGCTTCTTCAGCCAATCACAGAAAATGCCGTCACACACGGAATATCTCCGCACAAGAAACCCGGGATATTAAAGATCGTTTCGAAAAAGATAGACGAAAATTTTATTGTCGAAGTCCATGACAGCGGGGACGGAATAGATTCAAAGACCGATACTGAAAACTCCAATGGAATAGGCATTTCCAATACAAGAGAGCGGTTGAAACAATTGTATGCTGAAAACCATTCTTTTGAATTGACCGGTTCACCGATGGGAGGATTGCTTGTGAGGATCAAATTTCCGTTCAAAAAATTTGAAGAACCTGACAAATAAAATGAGTGCACATAATAAAGAAATTATCAGGTCTATAGTTATCGATGATGAGCCGATAGCACGGAATGTAATTAAAGATTATTTAAAGAATGAGCCGCAGATAGAAGTCATTGGAGAATGCGGGAATGGCGCGGATGCGGTTATCATGATCCTTGAAAAAAAACCCGACCTTGTTTTCCTCGATATCCAGATGCCTGAAATGGACGGTTTTCAGGTAATTGATGCATTGGGTGTAAAAAATCTTCCTTTTATTATTTTTGTTACAGCTTATGACCAGTACGCAATACAGGCATTTGAAATAAATGCGCTGGACTACCTGTTAAAGCCTTTTGATGACGACAGATTTTTACAGGCAATTGAACGGGTAAAAGAATTCATTATTTCAAATAAAAAAATGAAAAGCCAGATTACAAATCTGATGGAAAATGTTAAAAATAAGAATCCCTATACAAAAAGACTGCTGATCAAAAGCGAGGGAAGGTTTATTCTGCTGAAAACAGATGAGATCAAATATATTGAATCTGCATCAGACTACGTAAAGATATTCTCCGGGGATGAGTCGTTTTTAATGAGAAAAACCATGCACAGCCTTGAAGAGCGCCTAAATCCACAAATCTTTATCCGGATCCACAGGTCATTTATCGTAAATATTGATTTTATCAAGGAATTTCAACCCTGGGACAAGAACAACTATATTGTAATTTTAAAGGATGGAGTTGAACTCAGGTTAAGCTGCAAATACCGCGACAGACTTTTTGAAATGCTCGATGCCCGTTAGATTAATCTACTTTTAAGTAAATCTTCACTTCGAATTACTTTTCAAAATTTATCGTATTTTTTTCCTTGTTTATCTTAAACTTTTCCCATTTAATCACATTTGAGTTTTCCAAAATTGAAGAAAATATTAGCTTCAAACAGGTAAGATTGGCGACAGGGAAATTGTATGTCATTTGAAATTCCGGTTAATTTTTAGAATTAAGGATATAAAAAATGAAACATTTTATAAAATTGATATTTTTATTCTTAATAATAACATTGTCATCATCAGTAATGGCACAAAAAGATACTTATCTAAAGATAAAGGAACATACTGAGTCTTATACCACATTCTTTGGAAAAAAAATTCCTGAGAAAGATGAAACTATTAAAATCTGGATTGGTGGAAATTCAATGGCTATTATTACTAGTGAAACAAAGTACGTTATAGACCTGGATAATAATATTATGATTTTGGTGAATACAAAATATGAGACATACATTGAAATGCCGCTTCCTTTGGATTTAAAGTCTCACCTGGATGAATATGCTCTACTTCATTACCAGACTTACTGGATGCGCTTTCATATATACGATTTAACTTCAGGCATCGTGGAGGAGACAGCTGAATTCCATAAAATACTGGGCAGAAAATGTAAAAAATATAAAAAAATTACAAAATACGGTAATAGATCAGTATCAACAATCTGGGCAACAACAGATGTCTCTTTTAACCTTGAAGTTTATAATAAAATGACTTCATATTTACGAATGATTTTAGAATATGATTATACAGATAAATTCAAAGGTGAAATGAAAAAAATCGAAGGTTTTCCTTTACTTGAGGAAAAAATTGTAAGAAAAGAAGGGGCGGAAGTAAAGACAACAAAAAAAGTCATAGAAATTAAAAGAAGAAATCGCCCTGCAGATCTTTATTCTATACCTGGTGATTATAGTAAAAAAGATAAAATTTCTTATAAAGAATTGAAAAACGGTAATTTAGGACCCGTAAGAGCAGAATTGACCGGAGACAAAAAAGAAGTATTTACGGTACTCTGGAAATTACAGGATGGTTATATTAAAAGGGATACGACAATTCTTGAAGAATGGATAGATGACCTTTTTGCAGAGAATTTCTATATAGTAGGTACTGAAGCTCCATATCCTGAAAGTTGGGAATGGCGTGGAGAACGTAATGCTGCAATTGAAATATTCAAAGGTGACTGGAAATACTGGGGCGATGTAAAAATGTACCTGGATGAGGCTTTTATTTCTGTTGAGGACAATTCTGCCTGGGTGGCAATGCTTGCAACCGTCTCAAGATTGCCCGGAAAAGATCCAAGATATAGAGATGCCGAAACTATGAGGAAAGCAGTACTGAACGTAATAGACGATAAAACTAAAATGGATTGGCCCAGCAGACGAATCCTTTATGAAATCATTCACGATGCAAGCTGGGCACTCGTTGAGTATGAACGAAGCCCTGATTTTGTCTGGCCAATACGTATTACCTTAGATCTTTTAAAACGGAATGGAAAATGGTTGATTAAGAATACACACTGGTCTTATACTGGAGAAGGATACCCACTAATAAGATTCATAAAATATAAAGAATAGATTTTTTTAATTAGAGATAAATATAGCGGGAGGTTAAAATGAAAAGAAGAGAATTTATATGTAAAACCGGCTGTGGTGCAGCAGGGATTTTTGCGGCGCGCTACGGGCTCGAATCCCCCGATAAAGACGGCACCGTGATCATACAAAACAGAAGATACAAGATCGATATTGAGATCTATGAAGCACGGGAAGATACATGGTGCCATAAAAAAGGAGACAAATTCAAATACCCTGAAGATTTAGGTAAAATCTGTTCATGGCTGCGCGGCAGTATGCACGATTTCATTACATGTCTCGAGCGGGGTGTAACATTGAGCTGGAAATACGAAGGAACTCCATATGAAAAAGTGATTGACCCTGACGGTATTACAACCGAATATGTACGCTGCCCCGACCCGACGGCTAACCTTGTGGCAAAGATCACCAGAACAAAAGTGTAAAAATCTATGCTGATAAACGTAATGGCAGCTAAAATTTATAAAAAAATACCCTTATATGTTTTCTTAATTTCAACTTTTTTGATTTTACTAATTTCAAATATTGTTTATTCACAGGATTTCCCCGTTTTAAAAGGTCCGTATTTCGGGCAGAAAGCTCCTGCAGAGAAAGCTGAAGTATTTTTAGACAACATAATCTCCAAATTTAACGAACCTGAAATGAATGCCGCTTTCACCCGGGATGGGAAAGAGTTTTATTACTGTGCATATGATAATAACAACTGGGCTATTTTTTTTACAAAAGAAATCAACGGAAGATGGACAAAACCTGAGCCGTTGTCTTTTACTTCTGATTATACAGACAGAGATTTTACGATGTCTCCTGACGGGAACGGGATTTATTTCGGATCGAACAGACCTCAAGAAAAGGGAGGAAAAATATTGGAATCTCTGGATATATATGTAACAGAGAGGCTTAAAACCGGACTCTGGTCGGAACCGAAAAACATTGGTTTCCCGGTTAATACTGATCATAATGAGAATTACCCTTCCGTTGCACGAAACGGGAATCTTTACTTTTTCTCAAACAGGGGCAATGGTTTGGGCAGGTGTGATATCTACGTTTCACGGTTAGTTAACGGGCATTACCTCCCGCCTGAAAATCCCGGTCGTGCAATAAACAGCGATAAAAATGACTGGGACTCATTTATTGCCCCTGATGAAAGTTACATAATATTCAGTTCGCAGAACCGTGAAAATACAATGGGCGGACAGGACCTTTATATTTCATACCGTAAAAGTGACGGAAGCTGGTCTAAGGCAAAGAATATGGGCGAGAGGATCAATTCAGAATCCGGTGAAATCTGTCCGAGTGTCTCTCTTGATGGAAAATATTTCTTTTTTACCAGCAGAAGAAGAGGAAAGGCGGATATTTTCTGGATAGATGCAAAGATCATTGATGAATTGAAAAACAGAGTAAATTAGAAATGAAAAATGGGATATATTATATTATAATTGTATTATCTGTTGTTTTAGTGACCCTTTCCTGCTCAGAGAAAAAAGATTTCCCTGTTCTGAAAGGACCTTACCTGGGTCAGGAACTACCCGGTTTGACACCTGAGATATTTGCTGACGGAATAATCTCTTTTGGATTTCATGAAAACGGGATTGTCTTTTCTCCTGATGGAAATGAATTATTTTATTCCACATCTGACAATAAATATGCATTTAAAGTCTTTATCTATTTACAGAAACAGAATAATAAATGGTCGGAGCCGGAGGTGGCTCCATTTTCAGGGAAATATTATGATCACTCATGTTTTTTCTCTACGAACGGCAAAAAGATGTTTTTTTCATCAAAGAGACCTGTAAAATCAAATGCGGAAACAAAAGGAGATTTAGATATATGGACTTTAGAAAAAAATGGTGATTCCTGGGGAGAACCGGTTCATCTAAACAGTCCGATAAATACAGATAAAAATGAGCAGATCACTTCAATATCTGAAAACGGTACAATATACTTAAGAACAGATTATGAAGGTAGAGGAAAATGGGCTATTTATACTTCCCGGTTGGAAAATGGACAATACTCCGCTACTGAAAAATTAGGCAATAATATTAACTGCGGTTACAGCGAGGGTAATCCTTTTATATCCGGAGATGAAAGTTTTTTACTTTTCAAATCAAACCGCCCCGGCGGATACGGTAATTCCGATCTGTACGTAAGTTTCTGGCAGAAGGATAATACATGGGGAGAACCGGTTAATTTAGGGGCGAAGATCAATTCGCCTGAGTATGAGCTGGAACCGCGTCTTTCTCCAGACGGAAAATACCTGTTCTTTTCAAGCTTTAGAAAACATGATCCTGAAATTTTCACAGGAAAATCATATAAAGAGCTTTTGAGAATTTATAGAAGTCCGCTAAACGGGTATGCAACTTTATACTGGGTTGATGCCGGAATTATTGAGAAATTAAGACCGGAGTAACCTGAATATTTTTTGAATTCCGGATTATTACTTATAAGAAGAGAGAACTTTAATCT
>JBHPGK010000101.1:0-12365 GCA_042570605.1 Candidatus Zhuqueibacterota bacterium | reverse complement strand
CTTAAATACTGTATAAAGGGTAATAAAATGAGAAATTTTATAATTGGTAAATTTAGAATATCTTGTACTATTTTCATACTCGTTTTTTTCTTGTTCCACCCTGACGTTTTTTGTCAGGAGACGGAGGTTTACAATCCGAAATTTGAAGAAGTCCGCGAATTATTACTTGATGCGGTAAAAGGGGGTGAAACTGCTTCCATATCGGTGGCTGTTGCAAAGGATGGAAAGATCATCTGGGAAGAATCTTGCGGATGGGCAAACCGTGAAAAGATGATCAAAGCAACGCCTCACACCATGTATTCCATGGCGTCTATATCAAAACCTATCACTGCTACAGGGCTTATGAAACTGGTGGAAGAAGGGAAAGTTGATCTTAATAAACCGGTAAATGATTATATTTCTCCAGCCCGTTTAACTGCATATGAAGGAGACGTTTCGGATGTTACGGTCAGACATATTCTGAACCACACATCAGGACTTCCTACTCACTATACATGTTTTTATCTTGATGAACCGGACAGGCAGCCTCCGGCAATGCCTGAATCGATCCGGCGTTACGGTATTATCGTATTTCCTCCCGGGGAATTTTACCAGTATGCCAATTTCGGGTTTTCGATTGCTGATCATATTATTTCAAAAGTGTCGCACAGGAGTTTCCCCGAATTTATGAAACGCGAGGTTTTTCTGCCTTTGGGAATGACTCACACATCGATAGATGTGGCTCCCGGGTTTGAAGAATATGCAGCCGAAAGATACGGATCCGACGGCGATCCGGTTCCTTTTTATATTTCCGACCATCCGGGTGCATCACAAGTTTACTGCAGTGCTCATGATTTGATAAGATTCGGTATGTTCCATTTAAAAAATCATCTTCAAGGACAGGAGCAGATACTTAAAGATAAAACTATTGACCTGATGAAGAAGGACAGTGATCCGAATCCTGATAACAACCGTTACGGTCTGGGCTGGTTTTTAAAGGAGGAATTCGGGTATGATGTTGTATGGCACACCGGAAGCATGGACGGCGTGAAAAATATAATAAAGTTTGTCCCTTCGGAAAATATCGCTGTTGTTGTTTTGATAAATTCGAACAGCAGCAGTCTGAGAAATAAAATTGCCAATGATATAATCGGTGCTTTACTGCCGGAGTACGGTGAAGAATGGAAAAAGGAGCGTAATAAACCGAGGGAAGAGAGAAAACCTTTTGAACCCGTTCCGGAACTTTTTGGAGAATGGGAAGGGGAGATAAAAACTTATGAAGAGACAGTACCGGTTACAATGATTTTCCAGGAGGACGGCGACATACACGTTAAAATCGGCAGGCAGTTAAAGACTCTCCTTGACAGGGTCAGATTTACTGATGGAATCTTGACCGGCACGTCTTATGGGACCATTCCATCCGGTGATGCAAAATTCTTTCCGCATGACGTGTCTTTAAAAATGAAGCTGAATAAGAACAGATTTTATGGTTATATCTGCACAGAATTTAATGCAGACAGGGGATATGGGAATTTTTCTTCGTATATTTATGTTGAGAAAAAATGATAAAACAGCTAAACAGCTCGACAGCTCAATAGCTCGACAGCTCAATAGCTAATCAGCTCGACAGCTCGATAGCTCGACAGCTAATCAGCTCAATAGCTAGACAGCTCGACAGCGCTCAATAGCTAATCAGCTAAAACGGAGGCCCAATGAAATATACAAAGGTCAATTTTGCTCAAAAGTTCAATTTGTTTCAGGATCACTGGTCACCCAAGATCATTGCAGAAATGAATAATTACCAGTTTAAGCTTGTCAAGCTATTTGGAGAGTTTGTCTGGCACAGTCATGATGAAACCGATGAAGTCTTTATTGTTTTTGAAGGAAATCTTACAATTGAATTTGAGGACGGAAAGGTTAACCTCGCATCGGGTGACATGTTCGTGGTGCCAAAAGGTGTTAGACATAAATCATCAGCCAAAAAAGTTTGCAAGGTTATGGTAGTTGAACCTGAAGGGACGCTGAAATCAGGTGATAAAGTTGCAGAACTTGACGCCATTGAAGAAGTGTGGATCTGAATAGACTGACAGCTCGACAGCTCGACAGCTAATAAGCTCGACAGCTCGACAGCGAATCAGCTCTAAAGCTACCTATTCCCCAGTTCGATTAAATAGGCATAGACCAATTTTGTTCCCTTATAAAGATAATCATAATCTATTATGTCGAGATTGTCCCGCGGTGTATGGTGTTCGGGAAATCCTGTCCCGATAACCATAGCAGGAATGCCGAGCCTGTAATAACTGTAATTATCACTGCCCCGGAAAGCATCCAGCATCGATTCCGTGTTACTATATTCAATCCGTGCGTTTATCGTCTTTTCATTTGCTTTATACAGCGGTTCTCTTAATTCTGGAGCCCCGACAGCCCAGAAATGCCGGACGTTTCTGGTTTTACTGCCTATCTGTTCAACATTGATATTCAGTTTTATATTTTCTCTTGGAACAGGAGGATATTTTAAAAAATGACGCGATCCTATGTGACCGGCTTCTTCTGCTGTATATAGTATAAAAATTACTGGACGTGCAGGAGGATTCATCACTGCAGCTTCAGCTATTTCGAGGATCACAGTACTGCCTGTTGCATTGTCGTTTGCACCGTTGTAAATAATATTACCCTCTCTTCCGAGATGGTCAAGATGAGCACCGGCAGTAATATATTCGTCTTTAAGTTCCTCATTAGACCCGCGCAGGATCCCTATCACATTAGGTGAGGTAAATTTCTCCTTTTTATAATCGATCGAGAGTCTAATTTCAAGATTTTCAAATTCGAATGTTCGATAATTACCCTCTTTTGTAACGGGATCAAATCCAAAATCCGTAAATATTTTTCTGACAAAATCCTGGTGTGCAATGATAACCGGGTATGGTGATTCAGCAGGAAGATCTTCATTTATGTAGGATTCATCCGGCTCAAAATCAAATCTTTTTCTGTTATTTTTTATTATGTCCCAGTACCTCATCATTTCCTGGCTGCCTATGAATATCACTCCTCCGGGTTTCTTTTCTATTAAATAGGGCAGTTTATTTATTTCGCCTTTTTCACGGTCTGCGTATTTGTTATGAACGTCATTTGGTAATATTCTGTTTCCGTTTTTTTTAACTGGAGCACCGGCCATCATTATTACTATTTTGCCATCGATATCAAGTCCTTTAAAATCATCCCATTCGTATTCCGGTTCATGTATCCCATACCCTATGAATACGGGTTTGCCTTCCAGTTTCTCTTTCCCGAAGGGACCAAGGAACTGCAGTTGATAGTTATTACCGCCTATACGGAAAACTTCTTCTTCTCCATTTTTTCGTAGTGTTATGGAATTGTCTTTTCCCTGAATATACCTTGTAAAAGGTACCGGCTGAAAATATGTTTTAGATCCGTCTTCATCTGTCCAGCCCGGTTCCAGCCCCATACTTTTAAATTGTTCCGCTGCATATTCTGCTGCTTTCAGGTACCCTGCGGTCCCGGTTTTCCGTCCTTCAAGTTCATCCGAAGCGAAGTATTCCATATGCTTTTTTAAATCTTCCACTGTTATTGATTTTGAACCGGGAGTTCTTACAGGTTGGGAGCAAGAATTGAAACTAAAAAGTAGTAAAATTATTACAATATAAGCTCTCGTAGCCTTTTTCATTACTTATCCTTTCAGTATAATGACTGCTATATTTTGAAACAATTTTATAGTTACTTAACAAAAAACCTGTTTGGATAATTCATTCTTCTAAAGAAATATCCGGATAATTTTAGATAATTCTCTCATTATTCAAGGTTCAATTCTTTTTGGATCCATCTTGTATATGCAGTAAAAAACAATAACAGAGACAAAAATCCGATCCAGAAAACCAAAATCCATGAAGAAATTGAATTGTCAAATAGAAACCGGAAATTTATACGCATAGGAATTATCATTATTATAACAGCAGATAAAAAAATTACACGCGTAATAATTAACAATCCTCCGGAGCGGGCAGTGACCAGAACAGACAATGCAATATCCAGCATAATAAATATCAAACCAAGTACGAACACCTGAGGCAGCATTAAAATTGTTACGTCCCTGAATATTAAAGGTGAAATCAAAATTATCAATGATATAAATATCCAGTATCTGAAACCCGTTTTAAGGATCGATACTATAATTGCCCGGCTGAATTCATTTCTTGAGGTCAATCCGGATTTGAGGTGAAGTTCAGGTAAAATCCCTGAGCCTCTTAAAAAATTTGACATTATGTTTAATCCTCCAAGAAGATATATATAAAACAATATTGGCAGGATCATGGTGACCTTGATCGGTTCCATAAAGTGATCTATATATGCAAAAAAGAGCATCCACAATATTGGAGCAATTATCCAAAGCAGATTGATTACCAATCCCGGTCCAAAAAGACCAAATTGAATAAGCCTTGCTTCAGAAAAAACAGAAACACTGATTTCGTTCTTTTTTTGAACAAGTTTTAGTAGGCTGTTATCTAATATCTTATGGTAATATTCTGAAAACATTCCCTGCCGCTCAGGGCGGATTTCATAGTTCATCGTTTCTTCAATCGGATATTCTTCGAAACGAAATCTGGGAAGATTATGTGTCGATACTTTTAAATAATACAGAATAAAGGTTAAAAGAGAGATACCTGAAAAAAGTATTATCAATATTGGGAAAATCGGATTTGAAGTATATCCTGATAGATCCGGCAGCCAACTGAACCATTTAGTGCCTGTCTGCAGGCCAAGCAGCTCATAGAATAATATCCATACGGGGAAAAGCGCAAGAAATAATAATATTTTTCCTGTAAAAAACGACCAGAAGATCATGGTTACGGACAAAAGCATCATTGCCAGTGACAGGGAAACAGGAAAGCCAAAGATCCCGGTTATAATTACCGGCCACAGAAGAAAAATTATTAGAATTATGCCGGCAGTTATCAACTGATAACGCCGGAAATTCGGGAACATGGCTGTATTACTGCTCGTTATCTGAGATCTAAGATGAAGCCCCATAATTCCGGAGATAAAGCATAGTGCCGCAAGGAAAAGGTTCCAGGCTTTTTGTTCGTAATATAGGCTGACATTTTGAGTTTCGAACGTTTTAATATTCGCTATTATAAACAACCCTATGGAAATAAAAAGTATGGAGGTTTCGATGATGTGTTTTTGAAAATATGACTGAAAAATATATCTGATCGATCTCATTTATTTAACTCCGGATTTTCTCAGGTTATTGATCCTTTTTTTAGTTAAACTCCCGGTCCTGTGAAATTCATTTCTGTTTCTTCAAATTTTCTGAATGCCATCAGGAGTAATATTCCGCTGAAAACGCCGGTGACTGATATGAAAATCCATGAATTTAAGGACATATTCAGATGTCTCATCAATAACAGGTTTAATCCAAATATGGGCCAGATCATTATCATGTGAAACAGAATCCAGCCAAAGCTGCTGAATGATACGTTATATTCACTGACTAACAGTGAGAAAGATATTATTATTATATATAAAAAGAAGCCGAGTAATAAAAATTGATAAACTGATACTGCCGGGGCTATTTCAAATATCCATAACAGGAACATGAATACCGCGGTCAGTTTTATATAAAGCTTGAAAGCAACGAATAAATAGGTAGATATGACCGTTTTGATGAATTTATTTCTTGTCATGCTCGATTGTATCCAGAGTACGGGCATCCGGTTCCTGTGCTGGAAAAAATCAGATGATATTATACCTGCGCTGACCTGATAAAAAAGGAAAAAGACTGGCAATGTATAATAATCAAAAAAGACTCTCGGGATTTCCTCCATAGATAGCAGCAGGAAGCCTCCGCCCAGTCCTATTCCTGTAAATATCAATAATGTTGTACTTAAAAACATTGTAGATTCAGGATTAAAAAGGCTGTACTGGAACAAACGGATTATTTGAAAAACCGGAGTTTTACCCCCTTTTATTCTATTTAATAGTCTTGAGACTTTTTTTGTAATGAGGCTTCCGGAAAAAGAATCAATTTTGTCATGAGTAAATAAAAGCGGGTCGGTATAAATTTCATTTTTATTTGTTCTGCTGAGACCGGGTTTCCTGAAAATATGAATAAAAAGATGATATATCAAAATGAATGATATTATGATCAGTATAATTGGCAGAAAACTCTCAGACTCTATTCCGGTAATTTCATTAAATGAACTTACAAGAGCGAGGTTTTTCTCAAAATCCAGCATCTCATATATCAGCCAGAGCGGTATAAGTGTAAAAATTGTCAGGTATCCCGGATCATTAAAGATTAATCTTATCCATACAAGCAGGCTTACCGAGATCAGCATCATAGCAAAATAATTCAGGAACTGATAACCGTGAAGTATTGCTAATAGAGGAGGGAAGAGTATTAAGGGGATATATATCATGCATGCAGTAATAACCTGATACTTTCTGTAATTCGGAACAAGAAAACCGGAATCGCTCAGGATCAGCCTTTTCAAATGAAATGCGGAAGCCGGAACGAGCATGATAACAATCCATAAGAAACGGTACCAGCAGGAAGGAAACGGTTCTTTATCGATAAAGATATCTGATAGAGACAGAAAAAAGCCTAATATACCGACAGAGATGTAAAAAACATTAATAAACTCCTGCTGTAAATAGGATAACAATATATACCGTATAGATCTCATTTGTTCAACTCCAGAAAAATTTCTTCAAGGTTTAAATACTCAACAGTTACGAACGCAGACATCTTTTTGCCGGCCTCCTGAATTTCTTCCTCGCTTAAGCCGTCTACGGTTACAGTTGCACTTTTACCGTTTATCCTGCTGTTAAGTACATTATTTATCGGAAGGGGGCTTGGCAGTTCTTTTTCAGACTGAAAATGAACACGCCTGATCCTGTCCTTGATCGAAGAAAGATCACCAATATAAGATATTCCGCCGTCCTTGAGAAGTGATATGTCCGCTGCCACGCGCTCGAGGTCTGACGTAATGTGAGTAGAGAACAGCATAGTCTTATTTTCACTGATATTAAGATCAATAAGGTATTTAATAAACTGCCGCCGTGCAGCCGGATCGAGGCTTGCAACAGGTTCATCAAAAATGTACAGGTCAGGCTCATGCCCCATTGCAAGAATAATGGATAGTTTCTGCCTTTCACCTTCGGATAAAGTGCTGATCTTTGCGTCAGGATTAAGTTCCCATTCAACGAGAAGGGACTGGACTTTCGATTTGTTCCAGCGCGTATAAAACGCACCTGTATATTCCAGAAGCGCTTTAACTTTCATCCACCGGAAACCTGTCATGACCTGTGGGACATAACCGATCCTGTGCTTGGTCTGAACACTAAGATCCCATGAATCATCATTAAATATTTTCGCTTCGCCTGCCTCCGGTTTAAGGAGACCGAGAAGACATTTAATAAGAGTTGTTTTCCCGGCGCCGTTCTTCCCCACAAGCCCCATTATTGTCCCGGTGGGAACTGAAAAATCGAGCTGTTTCAGAACTTTTTTATCACCGAAACTTTTGCTGACACGTTTCAGGCTTAATGCTGTATCACTCATTTGTGCCCTCCAATATATCTTTAAATGTTTTCAATATTACTTCTTTTGGTATTGATAGCTGGTTTGCCTGTGCAGCCGCTTCGAAAAGAATCGGACGGAGCAGTTCAAGGCGTTTATCGAGGCTTTTGTCCTTTTTCTGTTCAGAGATTATCATCCCTTTGCCCCTGATACGTTCAAGGACACCTGTCGCCTCCAGCATACTGTATGCTTTTGAGATCGTCATTGGATTCACCTCCAGTTTTTCTGCAACCTGCCTCACACTGGGCAGTTCATCTCCTGCCTTCAGGAAACCGCTGATAACGAGCCTGTTCACCTGTTCGATTATCTGTTTATATATTGGTGTTCCCGAACTTGGATTTATTTGAAAAGGCAGCGAAACCTGATTTTCCATAAGCTCCTCTATTTATGAGTAAAGCGTATTACTGTATAACTGTATTACTAATCTAATACGCTATTACGTTATTGTCAAGTGTTTTGTTGCATTTTTTTGAAATTTTTTACCGCAGAGGCACGGAGACGCTGAGAAAAAGACTAAATATTTTTGTTTTTCAGGAACCTGTATTGTAACTCTTGATAAAAAGAAGAGATACTTCTCCATGACCCGTGACAGAATGACAATTCCGGATTAAGCTGTCATTCAGAGGATTTTATTCGTTTCGGATAAAAGCCGTGGAATCTCAATATTAAAAGTTGAGAAAACCGCCCGTAAAAGGAATTAATAAAAAAAGAAGACATTGAGTAATGTCCTCTTTTCGTAAATGTCCGATAATTTCAAACCACACAAGGAATTGACGGAGGTGTCACAAAGTGATCCACTAATGTAAAGAACACCTCCGCCGGTTGATAAATGGATTCCGGCTTTTACGGGAATAACACTAAAAGTGGACTTTTTAGACAGCCTCATATGAAAAAATTTATCCAATACATAATCATGGCAGGTCACAATAAACCTTGAACAAGGGGTCATGACCCCTTGTTCTCAGACAGGTGAAATAATTTAGTATTGTGTCCCCGAAATTACCCAGGTGAAATAATTTAGTATTGTGTCCCCGAAATTACCCATAATCATGGCAGGTCACAATAAACCTTGAACAAGGGGTCATGACCCCTTGTTCTCAGACAGGTGAAATAATTTAGTATTGTGTCCCCGAAATTACCCAGGTGAAATAATTTAGTATTGTGTCCCCGAAATTACCCTATTTATTGTTTTTTGGTTGAAATATTAAACGGCCGTTCCGGGATTTAATTTAAAGAAAATCTATTTCTCTTTTCAAAAAGAGATTGTTAATGCATCTTTTTTTTACAGGAACCTTTTTCAATTCATTGTTCGATGCAAATAAATTCCGTTGTTCCAACCTCAAATTTTCCAATCTTCCAAATAACTTGTACTAAATATTTTTGTCCAACGATAAGGGGTTGACCAAAGGCTGTTGTATCAATGTTGCTAATACCAAGTGAATCTTCAAAAACAATCGCTCCTTCAGGAATAATACCATGCGTGACGGGAGAATATATTTCGTCTTTTGAGGGTGTTATTATTCCCCAAACGATTTCATGATTAGGGAGTTTTCGAACAACTAAATCATTAACAGGTCCTCCTGTCCAGGAATAAGTTGGACTGGTGCCTTTTGAAACTGTAATGTCAATATGATCTTCAGGACTATTGGGACAAGAATTGAATGAAAATAAAAAAATTAACGAAATAAGAATATAATTTTTGATATTCATATGCATAATAATTTCTCTTTTAGTCAGTGTATTTTATTACCAAATAAATATAATATAATATTTTTGTATTGTCAATATATAACTGTCCGGTTAAAAAATATAAATATATTTATTGAACCTCATATATCTGGATTCCTGCCTTCGCAGGAATGACACAAAATATATAATAACAATAACATAGGAACTGTCATTCCAGCGAAGGCTGGAATCCAGATATTTATAATTTTGGCAATTCGATTATTTTTTTCAAAATCAATTAATATTTAAAATGATTTTGATTTAGGCTATATTATAACAAGAATTTACGTTTTGTACTCTTCAAAATTTACCGGATACTAATGACAAATATACCGTTAGTTCAAAAAATTTGATTTCAAAAATATTTTTTCCTTATATTTGGCAGTATATTATTATATGGAGGATAAAATTGAAGAAATTAATTGTCTTTTTTGCCATCATCAGCATACTATTTGGATGTTCGAAAACAGAAACATACAAAAACAGTAACAAAGATAGTGATATTGAAATTGCAATTGTATCAAATGCACTTGTGCCATTCTGGGTGCCTATGGGAAAAGGGATGGAAGATGCCGGAGAAAAACTTGGCGTAAAGGTATCATGGAAGGGACCTGAAAACAGCCAGCTTTCAGAGCAGTTGAGAATAATAGAAAACTATGTCTCAAAAGGAGTAAACGGTATAGCCATCTCCCCTATCAATCAGGAAAGCCTTGTACCAATAATCAATTCGATCGTAGAAAAAGGGATAGTAGTACTTACCATGGATTCCGACGCTCCGGAAAGTAAAAGGTTTGCTTACATTGGTACAGATAATTATAACGCCGGAAAACAAGCCGGCAAAACAATGCTGAAAGTTTTACCGGGCGGCGGTAAGGTAGCCGTTTTTGTCGGAAATCTCTCAGCACAAAATGCCATAGACAGGTTACAGGGTTTCAGAGACTCCGTTAAAGGTTCAAATATCGAAATAGTAAAAGTATACCTTGACGACGCCGACAAAGGACGTTCAAGAAGCAATGTTGAAAATGCCCTGCAAAAATATAAAGATATCAAAGGACTGCTGGGACTGTATTCTTACAATGCTCCATCAATAGCAGATGCCGTAATTGCATCGGACCTTGCCGGAAAGGTTAAAATAGTCGGTTTTGATGCCGAACCGGCAACATTAATTCACCTTGAGAATAATGTTATAGATGCAGCGATCGTACAAAAACCATATTACTTCGGTTACCTTTCAGTTCAAATCATATATAATATTATTAAAATGGGAAGTGAATCAACCGGGATATTGCTTCCAAAAAACCGTATAATTGACACCGGTGTAGAAACGATTACCCCTGAAAACGCGAAGGATTACAAAAACCGGCTTAAAGAACTTGGAGTTGAATCGAGCTGACAAAAAAAAAGCCTCCGGCATTTACCGGAGGCTTCTATTCAAAAATAATTTATTTTTCAACCTGTATTTCAAACACCGGTTCATCTTTTTCAAAATCCCAGTATGTGGATCTCTTCAAATTAGACAATGCCCGAAGATAAGATATTTGTGCATCAAGCTGTGACAACTTTGCTGTGGAAAGCCTGGTTTGAGCAAGAGCAAGTCCTTCGGTATCTATATCCCCATTATTAAACCTCTCAAGACTGATATCAAACTGTTTTTGAGCAACCTCGACATTTTTTTCCAGGATATTCAACCTCTCCTTTGATTCATTGAACTGTGTAACCAGGTCTTTTATATCTGTAATCAACTGACGGCGGGTATTTTCAAGGTTGAGTTCTGCATTTTTTATATTCGCCCGTACACGGTCTACACTTGCTTTGTGACTGCCCCAGTCCCATATTGGAACGTCAACAGTAAAAGTTATCCTGTTGGACTCATTAAACTCTTTCATAACATTCTTCAAATAATCTGCATTCTTATCTACTCCGTAAAATGCGTTTATAGATGCCTTTATTTGACGAGTTGCTTTTTCACGTCGCAGCCTGTTTTCCTGTTGAATAATGTCTATTTCCGCTACTCTGATATCCGGCCGCCTCTTAATTGCCTCATCAATAGCTTTTGTTTCATTTACATCGACCAGCTTTATATCAATTTGTGCAACAGGCTGTATACGTTCATCGAGTGAAAGACCGATCAGGAGCTTAAATGCGTCTTCCTGTCTCCTGTAATCACCCAATCTTTGCTGATAAGTGCTTCTTGCCTCGGCAAGGTCAACTTCCTGAGCTAATGCTTCAACCTCAGCCAGTATACCTGCTTTAAATTTGTTCATGGCAAGATTATATGAATTTTCTCTCTGCTGAACCTCTTCTTCAGCAATTGACATTCGTCTCGCTGAACTGTATAACATATAAAAGGAACTTGTTACATTAAAAATAATATTCTGCTGGGTCTGTGTATAATTTTTTTCCGATTCTTCCAGACCTAATTCAATTTCCTCCCCCTGCATTTTTCTCTCATTAGGAGTAAAAAGTGGCTGGTTTAAATTAATACCGAAATTTGAACCCCAGTCTGTTTTTGAAATCAGACCAAACTGACTTGTTTTTACAAGGTCACCCGACAGAAATAATAAAGTATTAGTTGGGACGATCGGCTGGTTTATCGTAAAGCTTGCCGATTTTTGATTGGTTTCTCTTTTAAAATATTCATCGAGCTGTGTGATAGGATTGAATTGCAGCTGGACTGAACGGTTATAGCTCGGAATTGTGACTTTCATATCGACCTGGGACCTCAATCCCAGTTTCCATGACATAAGACTTTTTTGCGAGGCGATTAAATTCTGCTCGGCACTTTTTATACTGTAGCTCTCTTTCAAAGCTATAGCAATACTTTCTTCTAAAGTTAAGGTTCTCCCCTCATTTACCTGAGCAAATCCTGAACCAGCGAATAAAATTATCAAAGCAAATATTGGAGTTAATATTGTCTTTCTCATAGTTTTCATTCTCCCATAAAATATATCAGATTTTTTCAATTATACGATGTATACGAAATAAAGTTCACTTTATTCAATCATTTATTATTGAAATCATATATTGTTAGACTTTGATAACATACATAAAGTTTAAATAT
>JBHPGK010000100.1:0-12483 GCA_042570605.1 Candidatus Zhuqueibacterota bacterium | reverse complement strand
CCTGTATGCGATGAATTTATTATTGTCCATGGAGACAGTGATGATGATACAGGCAAATTATTAGAATCGATCAACTCCTCAAAAATTAAAATTTTCGACACTGTCTGGGATCCCGCTTTACGTGAAGGGGGACTAATTCTGTCTCAACAGACAAATATCGCTTTATCAAAAACAACCGGTGACTGGTGTTTTTACATCCAGGCCGATGAAGTCATCCATGAAAAGTATTTACCTGAGATAAAAAAAGCAATGGAAATTTATCTTGATGACAAAAATGTTGAAGGATTTCTCTTCAAATACCGGCATTTTTACGGTAGTTTTGACTATGTTGCGATATCCCGGCAGTGGTACAGACACGAAATCAGGGTTATCCGGAACAAAATCGCGGTAGAGTCTTTCAAGGATGCCCAGGGATTTCGCATAAATAACAGAAAACTTAATGTAAAACCATTAGATGCGCATGTTTTCCATTACGGGTGGGTCAGACCGCCAAAAACAATGCAGAAAAAAGTAAAATATTTTCATTCTCTATGGCACAGTGATAAATGGATCGAAAAACAGGTCGGACAGGAAAATGAATATGATTACAGCCATATGGACTCACTTGAACCTTTTAAAGAAACTCATCCTGAGGTTATGCTGGAACGTGTTAATAACAGTGCTTACAAATTTGATTATACACCGGTAAAAATAAAAAAGGGGTTCAAAAGGATACTACTTGATCTTTTTGAGAAAAAGACCGGTATCAGGCTTGGTGAATACAAAAATTATAAAGTTATTTGATTATCCCATTAGTTTTTAATTCTTTCACTTTTTCAAGAATCTTTTCAGCTTTTACATCTTCCATACACCTTTTGTGTTCACATTCTTGTTTATCACAGCCTATACACTCAGTTTCCGACTGAACAAACGGATGCCGGTTCAAATCTGACGGATTCCAGACTTTGGGATTTGTCGGTCCGAATACTGTTATTGTTGGGATATTCAGAGCAACTGCAATATGTTTATGCCCGTTGCAGTTTGTGATCATTAGATCTGAAAGACTTATAATTGATGCCATTTCCCTTACAGAAGTTGGAGGTAAGATCACGGGCTTATTTTTCATCAGCCCGGAAATTTCATTTACATATTCCAGTTCACCGGGACCCCAGTGAAAAACAACTTTCGCTCCATACTCTGAGATCAATATATCACACAATTCCGCATATCCCATTTTAGTCCACCTTCTTGCCTGGCGCTTAGAAACAGGTGAAATCGATATAGTAAAATCTTTCTTAGTGACTTTTAATCCCGATAATAATTTTTCAGCTTTTTCTACTTCTTCATCAGTTAGGAATATTTCAGGTTTTTCTATTTCAGTATAAATTCCTATCCTTTTCAATAGCACAAGTTTTTTTAAAGAGCTGTAGCGGTCTTCAGTAATATTGGAAGTTTTCAAATTATAGGCATACCGTCTTCCCCTCAGGTCATACCCAATCCTGTATTTTGCACCGGAAAACAGGGATGCCCAGGCTGTAGAAGGACTGCCGAGAAGATCAACCGTAAGGTCAAATTTATACTTTCTTAATTTCAGAAAGTATAAAAATCCTCCAATAATATCTTTGTCTGATTTGGGAAATATCAATATTTTATCAAGATGCGGATTATTGATCAATACCTGCGAAGCCAGTTTTCCTGATAAAAATGCAAGATACGAATTAGGATACTCTTTTTTTAAGATTTTTATTAAAGGTGTCGACAGCAAGACATCACCAATCGGCCTGTACTGCATTACGAGAATTCTGATTTTTGAATTTTTGTCAAAAGGTAAAGGCTCATACAGGGTCAATTAATTCACCTCGAAAATCTTTTTAATTGCATAATTGATCTCCTCAAGCATTTTCGCTGTATTACCGGGCTTAATAATGAAATTTGTCTTTTCATTTGAATAGCCATAAGTAGTATAATTATCCTGAAGGAAAATACCAATCGTTGGAATTCGAAGTGCGCGGGACAGATGCAGAGGTCCGGTATCGCCGCATATAAAAGAATCACATGCTGAAATGAAAATAGAAAGTTTTTTCAGATCGTCAAATTGTAATACATTGTATTTAGAGCGGTCGATACTGTTGAATAATTTCTCTTCCTCGATCCCCAATGCAAGCAGGGGAAAATAATCCTTTGCAGAAAACAGAGTTTCACAAAGAGCAGTAAAATTACTTAAATCCCACCTTTTATTAAATCTCGCCCCAATCCAAACACCTATTATCTTGCTGCTTTTATTTAAGTTATACTCTTTTTCTAAAGTTTTCCTGTATAACAATTTATCATTTTCATTTACATTGATTTCAGGTTCGTATATTATTTCCTTCCCGGAAACTGCATTTACAAGGTCTTGCTGCATCAGGTAGTAATGTTTTGATTCATCCGGTTCAATATGTACATTTGTAAAAACGGCTCCGGATCCTTTATTAAATCCAATCCTGAAAACAGCTCCGGTTAAAAATGTTATAAATCCGTTTAAAAAAGATGACCCTCCCGGATGAGAACTTTCTAAAGCAACATAATACCTGTTTTTTCGTAATTTCAGAATCAATTTTATAAATCTTAAAGGATTCTTTATGAACCCGATATGATCAAAAATATAGAGGTTATCAATATTTGGATTGTTTTCACATAACACTTTAAGGTTATTCGCTAACAGTATATCTATTTTAGCATTAGAAAAAGTAGTTTTGCAGCATTTTATTAAAGGAGTTGTCAGTATTAAATTCCCGATCTTCCTGTCCTGGCGGATAATTATAACATTCTTTATGTCTTCAGGATATAAATTTGAGGTAGAAATTTCTTTTGTTCTTAAAATGAATTTCAAGAGGAAACTTAAAATGCCTTTTCCTGTTCTTTCAATAGTCTTTCCAATTTTCATAATGTTATTCTTTAAATTGCATAGTATAAAGCCGCTGATAAAGTCCTTCCTCTTTCAATAATTCATTATGAGAACCTGATTGTACGATCTTTCCCTTATCAATAACATGAATAATATCTGAATTTTGAATTGTCGAGAGCCTGTGGGCAATTACAAATGTTGTTCTCCCCTTCATAAGGTTCTCTGTGGCTTCCTGTACCAAAGCTTCAGACTCAGTATCGAGTGCACTTGTAGCCTCGTCAAGAAGAAGAATCCCTGGATTTTTTAATATCGCTCGTGCGATTGCAATCCTCTGGCGCTGACCGCCGGATAACTGGACACCTCTCTCACCAATCTCTGTAGCATAGGCTTCAGGAAAATCTTTAATAAATATATGAGCATTTGCCTTTCTTGCAGCATCGATCACTTCATCATCTGACGCATCAAGCCTGCCGTACCTGATATTCTCTTTAACAGTTCCTGAAAAAAGAAGTGTTTCCTGCGGTACCAGGCTTATATGATATCTCAAAGATTCCAGCAAAATTGCCGAAATATCGATATTATCTATGAGAACTTTGCCGCGCTCCACCTCATAAAAACGCATTAAAAGATTAAAAATTGTTGATTTACCTGCACCGCTGGGACCAACCAGGGCAACAGTTTCACCCCTTTTTGCTTCAATATTTATTTTATCGAGTACTTTTTCTGTCTTGTTATATGAAAAATCAACATCAATAAATCTTACATTCCCTTCAATTCCTTTCAATTCTACTGTTTTTTCAACTTGAATCACAGGTTCTGGTTTTGTATCAATAATTTCGAATATTCTTTCTGCGGAGGCTGTAGCTTTTTCGAGTGTCTGAGTCACCTCACCTAATGTTTTGATCGGTTTATAAGCCAGAGAGAGAAATACTATAAACTGCATCAACTCACCCAGAGAAATACTGCCATTCATAAGCTTTAAACCGCATACCATAAAAATTAGTATTGTACCGCCGAAACTCAGTATTTCATTTGTAGGTTTCAGTAAAGCTACCAGAAGAACGGATTTAATTGAAAACTTATAGTTTTCGTCAGTTTTTTTAACAAACCTTTCCCTTTCATAATCCTCTCGGGTATATGATTTAACGATCTTGATAGATGAAATCGTCTCCTGGAGAAAAGAAGAAATGTCGGCAAGTTTAACAGCGATCCTTCGGCTGATATTTCTGATCTTTTCTGCGAAATATTTTAAAACAACTCCCATTATTGGAAAAATTATAAGAAATAACAGTGTTAACTGCCAATCGGTTATAAACATTCCGGTTATGAATATTACAGTGTATATAGCCGATTGTGTAATAACAATAAAAGCTGTCATTGATGCTTCTATCATTGTTACATCGTATGTAACACGAGACATTATTTCACCGGTTTTCCCCGTATCAAAAAACCTCATCGGTAAATGGACTAAATGTTTGTATAGATCATTTCTAAGTATCATTAGAATTTTCTGCGAAGCTGAATTCATCAGTAATTCTTTAAAAAACACAAAAATTCCCTTAAAAATAACAAGTACGATCAAAGCCATTACAAATAAAAACAAGGCATCTTTACACTCTTCTGCTCCTGTAAAATCAAAACTTCTTTCCCCTAAGAACTTAATTTTCATTGTCAAATTAATTGCCAGAGCCTTCCCTTCCTCGATGGAAGAACTTATATCTTTAAAACCCTCTGTAAATAGATTCGCAGCAGGTGCAAGGAGTGCATCATTCAATCCCATAAGAATTGTAAAAAAAATCCCACTGAGAATCCTTTTCCAGTGGGGCAATACATATTTGAAAAGTCTGACTTTAGTATTCATAAGATTTTTAATTTAACAAAGAACAAAGAGTTATTCAAGTGAATTTGAGGTTATTTAAAGTATGTGAACTCATTTTCAGGCGTAAGGTTGATCCTGGTGTTTTTATTTACATCGGCTTGAAGCATCCATACATGTTTGTCAAACAGTTTACCAACCATTGAATAGATCATATATTTTTGTATCTCTGTCTTTTTGAACAAAAGTATCTTAAATGTCTCAACTTTCTTAAATTTAAAGGCGCCTCTCTCATCTGTTGTCGTTTTCAAATACAGGTAATTGTCTATAAGATTTTCCATTTCACGGTTAAATTCAGAGTTAATAACATTAACAGAATCTTTAAGCCCTTCATACCTATTGGTTAATTCTTTTGCTCTTCGTACATCAGCAGTTAGTTTTTCAAACTCCGACTTATGGAATGCAGAATTGTCTTCGTACATTTTCCGTAATGTTTTTAATTTTACTTCATCTTCTCTGAATTTCTTTTTATTTTTAGAAATGATTTCCTTTAAACTCAGAAATCTTTGATTGAGATCGCTGAAATTTTCTTTATATTTACGGTCAAGTTCTTCTATTTTTTCAAAAATTCTTCCTTTCATCAAAAATACCGGTGCGTTCTTGATCAATTCAATATCATTTGGTGACTCGGAAATATATATCTGACCTTCAAGATGAGTAAATTTTGAAGAAGTAAAATATATTGTAAAAGCAAATAGAGCTACAACAATTATTAATGCAGATATTAAAACTACTTTCATTATTTTTCTTCCTCCAGACAAAAAAGCTTGTTATCTTCAGCAGAAACATAAAGCTTTTTATCAATTATCACAAGAGCAGTTTTAATTCTTCCACCAAGGTTTGATTCCCAGGCTATATCTCCGCTATTCATTTGCACTGCGTATAAATTACCCATCATATCTCCAATATAACAATAATTTCCGCTGATTACCGGGGATATTTTCATTAGTGTCTTCAGCTTTTTTTTCCACTGGAGTTTACCGTCAATTGAATATGCGAACAAAAATCCTGTGTCGGAACCAAAAATTATCCTTTTCCCATCTGTAACAGGCGATGCCATGAGTTCACCTGCAATATTATCCTGCCAGATCAACTCACCTGAATCTAAAGAGATTGAATAGATATCTCCATTTGAATTACCGAAATAAACCTTGTCATTAAAAATAATTGGAGATGAAAATATATTATTCTTAGTTTCAAATTTCCATTTTACTTTTCCTTTTTCGCAGTCAAGACAGAAAACCGTCCCTGCAGCAGAAGCAACAATAACATTTTTTCCGGAAACAGCCGGGGTGGAATATATCTTACTTCCTGTATTAAAATTCCAGTTCTTTTTACCATATCTATTTATTGAATAAAAGACACCGTCAACTGCTGCTATTAAAACATTTTCACCATAAAGTGCAGGAGATGTCTCTATATCAGGAAATTTTTCGCGTAGTACAAAATCTTCCTCTTCAAAAGAATAGAAAAACAGGTTGTTTTTTCCGTTTGTGCCGGGGATTATCAAAATGTTATCATGTAATATTGGAGTTCCTATTAATCCTGATTTTGTCTTAATTGTTTTAAAAAAATCGCCTGTTTCATGATTTACAAAATGAACTCTGCCGTTTCTGACCGGTACAATTAATGTGTTTCCGGAAAATATCATTCCGTTTGCTGCTGCTGCATTTAAGTTCTTTTTCCAGAGTATCTTCAGAGGCGGTTTCAGGATTGTTTCAGCATAAGAGTTTCTTGACAGGTCCTTCCCAATTGTTCTCCAGCTTTCATTTTCGTTATATACGGAAACCGATATTTTCTGAGAAGAACAGAAAAAGATATAAAAACTAAAAATCAGAAGAATAATGAGTTTTTTCATTAAAAATCCCACCCGAAGAAAAACTGGTGAAATTTTGAATCGCGAACCGGTCTGAACTTGTTAATAAATTTTTTCCCGGTGTCATATCTTAATACAAGAAAACCTAAAACATTCAACCTGATACCATACCCGAAACTTCCCAGAGTCTCATCGTATTTGTCATTCCAGGAATTACCGAAATCCAGAAAAGCCGCTCCGCGTATCTCCCTGAACATAAAATTCATGAACGGTAAAGAAATACCTAAAAAATCAATAAGAGGGAATCTCAATTCCGTAGATGACAGCCATAGCTTTTCACCTGCAAGACTAAGCCTCTTATACCCTCTTAAATCCCAGCTTCCTCCAAAATAGTACCTCTGCGCTTCTTTTCCCTGATTCAGAAGTGTCATTAATCTCGTAGCAAGTGTTATCCTGTTTGTTATTCTGAAATATTTACGTATATCGAACATCATGGTCCAGTAATTAACATTGTTGTATTTCAGATCGTGGGTAAAACCGACGCTGAGGTTATATCTCGTTCCATCAACCGGACCTGTAAGACCCCATATGGAGTTGTCTTTGACATATGAAATATAATTTGATAAGAGGAGTGCTTTTCTTCTATAGGTAACCCAGTCCCTGTCCGACCTGTTAAAATAAAAGTCTGCGGTAATTCTTTTGAATTTTGAGATCGGATAACTGAAAGAAAAAGATGCACCATATGTTCTTTCCCAAAAAATATTGTCAAAAATTCCGCCGTAAAATCGTCTTCCTGAAAAATGATATAATCCATATGCAAAATTAAAACGCTTCGCTAAATATACTCTTGTAATGGAAAAATTAAAGCTGCTGAAAAAATCTCTGGATGTCTGAGCATTATTGTAAAGCAGAAAATAATATTTGTCGTCACCCAGCACATCAGAAAGGGCGATCTGAGCCCCTCCCGAAGTCCCGAAAAACGGATCCTGCATTACCTGACCCTGGGCTACATCAAGACTGTAGCTCTTCTTATATTTTGATGTGGCATCTATTTTATAATTTGAAATTTTTTCAGGTTCCCAGTTATTGCTCCACAATTTTCCGGATTTCATGTTCAAATCACCTAATTCTGAATCAGAAGTGATATTACTGATTTTTTGAATATCAAACCTGAAGTTTTCAAAAGTAGTAAAGATCAGATCCCCTTTATCAGTCCAATCCGGGTCCATAGCAGCCGTAATATAATTTGTAAACCTGAGCGGCTCACTGAAGGTGATTTCGCCCGTTTCTCCTGTAAATTCATATTTAATCCCAAATATATTCGGGACATCATCTTTTTCCGAAACATAAGCGATAATATTTTCATCCTTTTTAATTACAGGGGCATAATCATTATAATTTGAATGGGTCATATATTTAATTGAACCGGTTTCCAAATTCATTATAAATAGATTAAAACTGCCGTTGCCGCTGTTGTCTCCCCTGTCGGAACTGAAAATAATAGATTTTCCGTCACTCAACCATATTGCATCTTTATCTTCGTAAAAATCGTCGGTTAGTTTTTTTATGCTCCGCTTGGTAATATCGAGTGAATAAATATCTTTTTTCCCGCTAACGCTTAAACCGGAAAATAGAATATACAGGTTATTCCTGGACCAGTTGGGCGAAGTTATTGAAATTATATCATCAAACTCAAAGCGGTCTTTTATTTTCTTATCATTTATATTCATAATATACAGCACATCTCTCTCACCGCTTTTAACTATGAAAGCGAGTTCATTCTGACTATTCACATTTAAATTTGGTTCAAACAGGTGAAAATATTCAAACTCATCACTCCTCTCACCCTTGACGAGAATTTCAACTTCTTTTAGATCTTTATTCACAGATTTCATATAAATATTCGAATATCCCGACCTGTTGGATAAAAACAGCATCTTTTCTTCATTTCCTATTTTTACATATTTGGGATTTCTGTTGAATCCCTTATTTGTAAGCCTTACAGCATGATATGTAGGAAGATCACTGTCTTTAAATAACGGAAAGTACTTCTTTTTTAAATCGTATTCCCAGTCCCGTCCCAGTTTTTCATATTTTATATCTAAAGTATTTTCAATTATTTTTTTGAAATTATTATCCTTCCAGAAATTCTCCATAAGCAGCCTGATCTTCTCTTCACCAAATCTATCGGAAATATATTTCAATAATGTTTGTCCTTCTTTATAGGCGAGATATGAACCGGTAATTGAATTTATATTTTTCAAAGAGACAAAATTATTACTCACAATCATATCCCGAAGGACCATTTCCCCCATCGATTCCCATTCGCCTGCCCAGTAATCTGCAAGCCCTTCGGAAAACCAGAATGGAGGCGAACCTTTGACCGTTATTCTGTGGTCTTTTTGTACCCTGGCTGTCTTACTCATCTGTAATGCGTGAACAAGCTCATGAGAAATTGTAGTCTTAAATTTATTCAGTGAACCGTTATATGGTACAGTCACTCTTCCTTTAATATATTCTATGAATCCTTCAACTCCTTCAGGGATAAGCATAGGTAAAATATTGGTCTGCTGAAAATGAATGCGGGAACTGTAGAAGATCAGTGGTATGCGTCTGGTAACCGTATGATTAAACTTTGTCTCGAGGCGGCTGTATTCTTTTTCAGCGAAATTTGCGCCTATTTTCGCCAGTTCCTCCATTTCGGGATAATAATAAATGTCAAAATGATCGGTTTTCATTAATTGCCAGTTGAAGTTCTTATACTGAACCTTATTCCGGCCAAAATATACCCACTGACCGAACAAATTACATGAATTAAAGAAAATGAAATAGAGTATTATTAGTATCTTTATTTTAGATCTCATACTGATAAAATTCCTGAAGAACCGAATCAAAAACCCTCTGAACTTCTTTTTTTAATTCATCCTGAGTACCGTTGTTATAAATGATATAATCCGAATTTTGTTCCTTTATTTTTAAATCTAATTGAGATTTTACCCTGTTATTAAAATTTTCTATTGTAATACCGTCTCTTGTGATTATTCTTTCTCTGCATTTATCTATTATAGACGATACGGTAACGATAAAGTCAAACTTTTTCTCCTGTTTTGTTTCAAAAATGATCGCAGCATCGACAATTATCATTTTATAGTCGTCTAAATATATTAAACTGTTTACCTGCTGTTCAATGTTCCGGATCATTAACGGATGTAGGATATTATTAAGTTTCTGAAGGGTATTAATATCGGAAAAGACAACCTCTCCAAGCTCTTTCCGCTTCAGATTCCCGCCATTATCAAAATACTCTTCCCCAAAGGAAGACTTAATCTCCTGTTTTACGGTTTCATCAGTATCGACAAGATATTTACCGACTTTATCAGCATCGATTATTTTAGCACCAAGTTCTTTAAAATAAAAGGCTGCCGTACTTTTTCCTGTCCCGATTCCGCCTGTCAGACCGATAACAGGAAGCCTTTTTTTATTGGTCGATGCTGATTCCTTCAGTTGTGATTTCTTCTCCATCTTGCATTTTGATTTTTAATTTAAGGTCATTTGCGCTGTCAGCGGCACCTATGGCAGTGTCATAACTGATAAATTCTTCTTTAAAGAGTTTATATAAAGACTGGTCAAATGTCTGCATACCTTCATGAGTTCCTGCTGAAATTACAGATTTCAATCCTGTAGTGTCACCTTTATGGATAAGGTCGGAAATTCTGGGGGTTGCCAGCATAATTTCAAGAGCTGCTGCCCGGCCTTTTCCATCAACGGTCGGTATAAGCCTCTGGCATATAACTGCCCTAAGGTTTAATGACAGCTGCATGTAGGTCATAGCATGCATTTCTGAAGGGAAAAAGTTTAATATTCTTTCAAGAGTCTGGTTGGCATTATTTGCATGGAGAGTACTGAAAACAAGATGACCGGTTTCAGCGAATGTAATTGCTGCTTCCATGGTGGTTCTGTCCCTTATCTCACCTACAAGAAGTACAGTCGGCGCCTGCCTTAAAGCGCTTTTCAGGGCTTCGTGATAAGAGTTCGTATCCATACCGATCTCACGCTGGGTAATTATACTCTTTTTGTGGTCATGCACAAACTCAAGCGGGTCTTCAATAGTCACGATATGACCGTCCCTGTTTGAATTCCTGTGGTCGATCATTGCGGCTAATGTTGTCGATTTACCCGATCCCGTGGCTCCGGTAACAAGCACAAGTCCCCTTTCCAGCATAGCAGTCTCCTTCAGTATTTCCGGAAGGTTAAGCTCATCTATACTCATGATCTTTGACTTTATCCGCCTGATAACAACACCGCAGGAACCCCGCTGTTTGAAAATATTAAGTCTGAATCTGCCCAGTCCTGATATACTGTGAGCAAGGTTAACCTCAGGATTTTCCTTGAATTCCTCACGCTGCTGCTCGTTCATGAAAGCATAAGCTATCTTTTTTGCCTGTTCCGGAGTTAAAATGCTCTCACCTATTGGAACAAGGTTCCCTTTTACACTCAGCATGGGTGGTGAACCAACGGCAATATAAAGGTCGGATGCGTCCTCACTTGCCATTTTAATGAATAAGTTGCTTATATTCATAAAAGATCCTCACTTTATAAGATAAAAGCCCCTTCCGGGTTCCATTCGTATAAAGAGGCTTTATTGTTCAGATTCATAGCCTAAAATTAAATATTCAATTAAACTTAGTCAAGTATAATTTTGAGTTAACAGGGTTCCCATGTATTTGGAATTGGAATTGATATGGTAATATAAGGGTTTGATAAATCATACCAATACAATATTTTTCTTTGCAGCTAAATCTTTTATTTGCCGGGTATTATAAATTAAAAATGAAAAATCAAAAATAAAAATCACATATTTCTGCCAGTCGCAGATCAACCTTTGGTTGAAAAATCAAAAATGACTAATTTCATAAATTATCGGGAATCAAAATATCAACGTTTGAAACGACCTCTGTTTGTCATTGCGAAGGAGCGAAGCGACTACGGCAATCTCACTGTTCGAAGTGTCTCCTCAAATACCTTCATGCAGCGACCGAAACCATCGCCTACGGCGTGATGGGGACGACATAGCTGATATTATGGTAGTAGATAGCGACGCTTCGCTCGCTATGACATCTTCGTAGTATTTAGAACAGACCATGACGTTGTCATTACGAGGAGCGAAGCAACGAAGCAATCTCACTGTTCGAAGTGTCTCAAATACCTTCGTGCAGCGACCGAAACCATCGCCTGCGGCGTGATGGGGACGACATAGCTGATATTATGGTAGTAGATAGCGACGCTTCGCTCGCTATGACGTCTTCGTAGTATAATAGAACAGACCATGACGTTGTCATTACGAGGAGCGCAGCGACAGCCTGTCCCCGAAATTATCGGGGATCGTAATCTCACTGTTCGGAGTCCCCCATACTGTCATTGCGAAGGAGCGAAGCGACTGCGGCAATCTCACTGTTCGAAGTACACCTCTCTGTCATTGCGATCCCGGTTTACCGGGAGAAGCAATCTCACTGTCCGAAGCACTTTGCCATGAGATTCTTCACTTCTCCCGTTCCCGCTATACGGGACGGTATTCGTTCAGAATGACGCCCATAAACGTCATTCTGAGCGCAGCGAAGAATCTCAAACTAAAAAAAACAAGACAATATCATTTCAACACCATCAAAACAAAATTATCTTGATTTTAAAAGGAGAGGATTTTAAATTGTATGTTTTAAATATGGCGGCGTAGCTCAGTTGGTTAGAGCAGTGGAATCATAATCCAAAGGTCCGGGGTTCGAATCCCTGCGCCGCTACAAAAAAGAAAAGCCCGAGTTTATCGAGGGCTTTTCTTTTTTCCCTAATTACTAATTTCTAAGAACGAATTTCGTCCTTCCTTCAAAGTATCAGGCTTTTCTTTTAGTTATTCGAAATTAGTAATTCGTT
>JBHPGK010000099.1:0-12743 GCA_042570605.1 Candidatus Zhuqueibacterota bacterium | reverse complement strand
TAGCCAGCCGGGTTTGGCTATGGTTTTCCAGCCGGCATATTTCTCTAAATATTCGCCCTTTTTTCTTAAAATATATTCCTTTTTAGTTTTTGCAATATCCGGATTTTCCTTGAAAATTTGATCTACGCCACCCAAAACCTCCTTATTCCATTTTTCATAAACTTCAGGGACATATTTATAGACCTCATTGTTAAGAAGATGGTCTATAACAATTTTCCTGGCTTTTAAAACGGTTTCGCTTTGCTCCGGAGCAACAGTAAAAACCTTTAAAAGTTTTGGCAGAGCCATATAACAGCGTGGTAAAACGCTGTAGTCCATCACTTCACAATCTATGCCATTATCCCTGAGGGTCAGTTCAGCAAGTTTGAGTATCGCTTCATTTACCCTATTATCGGAACCAAAATCTAAAGTGACCAGCGACCGTAATATATTTGATGCTAAGCAGTGGCCCCATTCCTTTCTCAACCAGTCCTGCCATTTTTTATCATTCAAAACAAATTCACATCCGTATTTAATATCAGGATGACTGCCGTCAGCGTGAAAATCAGACAAGAATATCAGCTGCCAGTATCCTCCCTTATATTTCCGGTAAAGGTGAATGTCCTCACCCCAGAACCTCTCTTTATGCCTCAGTATTTCCTTAATGACGTAATAGTTATTGATTTTTTCTTTTGCGGAAATCAATTCTTTATCACCATCATTTTTTTCAAGAAGATTCTTTAAAGTCAGATATTTAACGGGCGGGTTTTCATCACTCAAAAGCCAACAGATTGTTGAACAGGGAATTTCTAACATAAAATTATCCTTATCAAAACAGACTATTGGTAAACGAATTATAAGGTGATTTTTTGATCTTTTTCATCTACTAAACTAATCAGTATATTTCCCGAAACTGGTTCAATAGATTTATCAACTGAAAATACTATAAGCTCTTTATCCTGATTAATTAAAAAAAGAGGAACTGCATCATTATTATAATGTTCCTGAAAAGCTGAAAAATCAAATTCAGCGGTTAGAGATGTGCATTTTATTTTAGCCCCTCCTGCAATACGCTGAGAAATGTAATCGTAAGTTGTTTTTTCTCCAAAAAGAATCCTGCCTCTAAGGTTAATTGATACGTCGCTTTTAATTTTTTCACCGGTACTTTTATTTTGAGACAATTGGTAAGTTTCACTGCGGTCAAATACTTCAGAAAAATGAAGAATGGACAAATTGTTAATTTCATCATTTGGCGTTAAAGCAAGAAGTCTCCCTATACCGGCAAAATTGATCTTATGAATAATGTCTTCTGAAATTATACTGCCGTAATACGTCTCAATCCCCTGAAGCCGGGCAGCAGCAATATTATACCTGTTTGTATCGACAGCAATAACGCGAAGTTTCTGACTTGACAGACATCTTGCTATTGATCTTGCCCATTCATGACATCCCACAAGTAAAACCCCCTGCGGATTGGGATCGGCAAGTTTAAGTAATTTTGCGACAGGCGATGCTGTGAGCCCATAAAATATCACAGTTCCGGCAATAACCATAAAAGTAACCGACATCAGGTAGCAGGCATTATCTAAACCCTCAAGGTTGAGACGAAGTGCAAAAATTGACGCAACCGATGCCGCAACAATACCCCTTGGTGCCATCCAGAATAGAAAAACCCGCTCTTTCCAGGTCAAATCAGAACCGATCGTTGAAATAAGAACGGCACCGGGGCGTGCGATAAAGACCAATACCGCTAAAAAAGGCAATATATTTACGCTGCAGTTACGAAATTCTTCTATCTTTAAGTTCGCAACAAGAATTATAAATAAGAATGAAATCAAAAGAACACTCAAATTCTCCTTGAACTCTACAATATGTTTTATCGAAACAGACTTTTGGTTACCCATTATTATTCCCATAATGGTAACAGAAAATAGTCCTGACTCCGGCTGGATCATGTTTGAACCCATAAATACCATCAGTAAAAGTATAAGCATAACTGGATTCTGCAGATAATCAGGGATCCAGTACTTTTTCATAAAAAGTATCATTATAAGAGCACCGATAATACCAAGAAACGATACAATAAAAACAGTTTTTAATATTCCCGCAAGCACGAAAGTTGTTGCCTGGCCGATACTTTTAATTAGAATGATCTCAAAAACAAGTACGGCAAGAAGAGCCCCAATCGGATCATTAATAATTCCTTCCCATTTTGCAACGGAACCTAAACGGCTGGACAGCCTTAAATGCCTTACAATCGGGATAATAACCGTAGGACCTGTGACTACAAGAATCGCTCCAAGCAGCAATGATAAATAAAAATCCAGTTTTATTATGAAATATGCTGCAAGTGTTCCTATAATCCAGGTAAATAATACTCCAAGACTTACGAGATTCCTGACAACTTTTACCCTGCCCTCCAGTTCAGCAAATCGCAGGCTTAAGCCGCCTTCGAACAGAATAATCGCAACCGAAATGGATACAACCGGATAAAGCAGTTTCCCTAAAAGTTCTTCCGGATTTATTATTCCGGTTATCGGACCTGCTATAAAACCTGAAATAAGCAAAATCAGGATAGCGGGGACATGAATTCTCCATGCAATCCATTGAGAAACGATCCCGAGGACAACAATTATTCCAATTCCTGTTATTAAATGTTCAGACATTTTTGAATAAATCCCCTAAAACTGATATCTGAGCCCTGTCATAAAGTTAGTATCTGTGGCTTTTACATTGTCGGGCGGTCTGCTGTCATCCCTGAGCCTGAATGAAATCCCCAGAGAAAGTTTTTCACTCAATTGAACGTCTAAATTTGATTCTAAAAAGATGCGAATATCATTAAACCCATCTATCTGCGGCTGAAAATATGAAGTAAGACTGAATTTAATACCATCCCTGAACACAAAAGCAGCAGACAAATAATTGCTCCAGCGAAATACATTGTCTTTTATTGAATGCAATAACACTTTTTCTTTATCGAGACGCTCATGTTCATACATCATCGATGTACCCCACCAAAGCCGGGATTTGTCATTTTTTAATATGGATATTCTTACACCACCCCCAAAAAGTCCCCTGAATAACATCAGCCTTTGCTTGTTGTATTCGACCTGTGAAAAAACTTCCGGCTGAAGGTTTTCTCCGAGCCCGAATATATGCCGAAGATGTGCTAGACCTGAATTTGCATACCGGTTACCGCTTTTCCACCCGGAATTAGTACGTAGAATAATGAAAGTGTTCATATTATTCTTTATATAGTCTCCCCTACTCTCAAAACTGATCATGGTAAGCTCAACATTGCCGCTCTGGGAGGAAACATTCATCTGCACATACCCTGAAAATCCATCCTCAGTCCCGGTTTTCCTGAACTTTTCAATATTTACCTGCGCATATGACGAAAAGAAAAAAGCAAAAATTAAAAGTAAAAAGGCAAATTTTTTCAAATTTATCCCCCTTTAATAAAAACACTTAAAATTAAAGTAATTCAGGTTCTAAAGATTTGCAAGGATTTTATTGTCATTGGTAAAATAAAAAGGGCGGGTTTATCTGCATGTGAAGATCTGCCTCCGGCGGAGTGTCTTCGCGGTAAAAACAAAAAGGGCGGTTCGCGAACCGCCCCTACAGAAATTTATTTATCTTTGTGTCTTGGTGGTTTTTTTTCTCAGTTCTTTCCCGCCATCGTGGTTTTGTGCCTGATGTCTAATTTCAATTTAATCTTCTACTGGACGTATGAACAATTTCTCCTGTCTCAGGAAGACAATATAAAAGAAAAAGCCAGTCTATTTCATCATAAATGACTGTTTCCAGGCATACCGCCCAATAAATCATGATCTCATTTGCAGATCTGTTTACAACAATTTCATAACCGGGTCTATCCGTGAAAGTGTCATTTTCCGATAAAACATAATTAACAGTTCTCCCGGGAATATAATATTCCACTTCCTGTCCGATCAGACCGGCTTTTATCATCTCAATATCTACGCTTGGGGGAATTTTAAGGTTTACATCCGGCAGCAAATTTGAGAAAATGTTTATCAACTCACCATTCCTTGTAACATTAAATTCAATTCTTGGAGTATTTTCAAATTCCCGGTTGCGGCCTGAGACTTTTTCCTGTTTAAAAGAGACTCTGATCGTCTGATAATTTGCAGTGGGCCTGAACTCATCAAGGACCAGGTTTGCAGACGGGCAGCCAAAAAGTCCCTGCCATTCTCTGTAAAAATCAAGGATCTGCTCTCCCATAACATCGGGCCGGAATTCCGTAAAAGGTTCTGAGAAAACTTCAGGATATGGAGATTCAAAAGTAGCATTGGATAAATAGGATAAAACAGGATCGAAATCAACACTAACTAAATATCTTGAAGAATTATATTTTCCTGAAAAAGACCTCCATTCTTTCTGTACTCCGCTTTCTCTTTCCTCACTGTAAGTTATAATAACAGGATTACTTAAATCAGGTATTTCCGCTGTATCAGCGATTTTCTCGGAACAGGACGAAATGAAAATTACACTTGTGGTCAGGATCATATATACCCTGGTCGAGAAGATTTTTTTTATGTTCACTTTAACTCCCCGTTAAGTAAATATAACATTTCTGATTCTAAACCGGTAAAATCACCTTGTCTTAGAATGAGATTCACACCCAAAATTCCTCATATTTATAATTTGTGAAAAGCATAGAATGTGTAAGAATTTACAATATAGTTTCACCGGTAATTTTGAATCCAAATATCCGACAAGATTAATTATATAATTACTTTTACTTGCATTTACGATCAAATATAACCTTTTGTTCCCATCTTACAATAAAATGTCTGAATTAAAAATAATTCAAGTTTGTTTGTTTTATGTTGAAATTCATCGCCCAGAGAAAAACATAAAAACAAAAAGGGCGAACAGCCGTTCGCCCCTACAAAAGATTATTTTACATTTTTGTGTCTTGGTGTCTTCGTGGTTTTCTCTTTCTTTCTCCTCTTCCTTACCCTTCTTTTTTTTTGTGTTCTTTGCTCCCTTTGCGTCTTTGCGAGAAATATGCCTTAGCCTTCCTCCGTGGTTAATTCTACATCAGGCTGAACGCAACTGTCAAACCTGCCATTACTATCGAGACCATGCTCATCAGCTTTATAAGAATATTCAAACTGGGACCTGAGGTATCCTTGAAAGGATCACCAACGGTGTCACCGATAACAGTTGCCTTGTGTATATCGGAACCTTTGCCGCCAAGGTTGCCTTCTTCAACATATTTTTTTGCGTTATCCCATGCACCGCCGGCATTTGCCATGAAAATTGCAAGTACAAAACCTGCGCCGAGTGCACCGACGAGCAGTCCAATTACACCGGGTACACCAAAAATTATACCGAGCAAAATAGGTACTAATATAGCCATTAATGAAGGAGCAATCATCTCGATCTGTGCACCTTTTGTTGAAATTGCAACACACTTTGCATAATCCGGCTCGGTTTTACCATCCATGATCCCAGCAATTTCCTTGAATTGCCTGCGGACTTCATCAACCATTTTACCGGCTGCACGTCCAACAGCGCTCATCGTTAATCCACAGAAAAAGAATGCCATCATGGAACCAATGAATATTCCGACCAGGACCTTGGGATTCATAAGATGAACTTGATAATAGTTCATGAAATCAATTAAAGAGGCTTTTGCAATTTCAACTTTTGCTCCGTCGGCAAATTCGAAAACAGTCTCACCTATGCGGTCAAGTCCTATTCTTAATTCTTCAATATAGGAAGCGAGCAGAGCAAGCGCTGTTAAAGCTGCTGAACCGATAGCAAAACCCTTACCTGTGGCAGCAGTTGTATTTCCAAGTGCATCCAGCGCGTCGGTTCTTTCCCTGACCTCAGGATCAAGTTCACTCATCTGGGCATTTCCACCTGCATTATCAGCAATAGGGCCGTAAGCATCGGTTGCAAGTGTTATTCCGAGAGTTGAAAGCATGCCTACTGCTGCAATTCCGATCCCGTACAATCCCATTCCAACGTTTGAAAATTCAAATCCTGATGCAAAAAGATAAGCAAAGAGTATACCCAGGATTACAGCACCCACCGGAATTGCGGTGGAAAGCATACCGGTAGCTATCCCGGAAATAATGACAGTGGCTGGTCCGGTTGAAGCACTTTCAGCAATCCTTCTGGTCGGCTTAAATGAATGTGAAGTATAATATTCGGTGGATTTTCCGATAACAATACCGGTTAATAAACCCGCAACAATAGAACCCCATATACCTGTTGCATTATCCAGTCCCAGTGCCCGGATGATTATATATGAAAATATGACAATAAAAACCGAACTTGTATTAACACCTCTTCCCAGTGATTTTAACAGATCGCTCTGGGTAGCGCCTTCCTTTGTACGTACTATGTAAATTCCCAGTATTGAAAGTATAATACCGACAGCGGCAATAAGCATTGGAGCAATAACAGCTCTGAACTGCATAGCCTGGTCATTAATAAAAGCAGAGGCTCCCAAAGCCGCAGTTGCAAGTATCGAACCGCAGTATGATTCATAAAGGTCGGCACCCATACCCGCTACATCACCGACATTATCACCAACATTATCAGCAATTGTAGCAGGATTGCGGGGATCATCTTCAGGGATACCAGCTTCAACTTTACCGACAAGGTCAGCACCGACGTCAGCAGCCTTTGTAAAGATCCCGCCGCCTACCCTGGCAAACAAAGCCTGGGTTGAAGCTCCCATTCCAAATGTAAGCATTGTGGTTGTAATTATCATAAGGTTGTGGCCACCACCTTCAAAAACAGGATACACACTACTAAGAACAATAAACCATAATGAAATATCCAGTAAAGCCAGACCAACCACAACCAATCCCATTACAGCACCGCTGCGGAATGCGACTCTCAATCCGCTGTCAAGTGATTTTCTTGCAGCATTAGCAGTCCGGGCTGAAGCATATGTGGCGGTTTTCATCCCGAAAAATCCTGCAAGACCTGAAAAGAAACCGCCTGTAAGAAATGCAAAAGGAACCCATGGATTCTGAACATTCAGAACATACGCAAGAAACGAAAATACAAGCGTTAATACTAAAAAGAACAAAGCAACAACCTTATACTGCTGCCTTATATATGCCATTGCACCTTTCCTGACGTGTGATGCGATCCTCGCCATTTTTTCCGTGCCTTCGCTCTGCCCCATCATCTGCTTGAAAAAGATCCATGCAAAAATCAAAGCAATAATCGAAGCTGTTGGAATAAACCAGAATATCGGACTATGCATTTTTTTCTCCTTCTCTATTTTTGTAATTACATGATTTCTCAATATTTATAATTTGAGAAATCAGTTTATATACATTTTATTTAAATTCAAAAAATTGTTGGATCTAATATCAGGCGACTAAAACCCTATCAAAATTTAATCTAATAATTTATAAATTTATCCATATAATTACAATAACAAATCAAACTTTTTTAAAAAAAGTTTCAAGAAAATTAATTTTTCTTAATTTTTTATACTTTCTGCTTATCAACAGGCTGATATGTATTATTAAACAATCACAACAAACAAAACACACATCAATAAACAGTAATAAACAATAATAAACTTGACAATACATTAGAATTATTATATATTACAGTAAAAAAACAGTATCACTTCGGAGAAGTATTATGGAAAAAACCAAATTTCGAACATTTGATTTTCTTCCCACTTTTCAGAACAAGGAAGAATATTTTACTAAGATAACAGGTTTGGAGGATTCCGGGAAAAGGATATTTTACCTTTATTTACTTCTAAACCTTTTCTCATTTGTTTATGGAATGATAATGGGGAGTTACCACAGCTTAATTCAGGCTGTAGTATCCGGGATCAAAGTCCCGGTTCTTTTTACAGTTGTGCTGATAATTTGCTTCCCGGCATTTTTCATCATACAATTTATTCTGGGTTCAAAGCTCAAACTCAGCCAGATGGTTTCAATAGTATTGTCGGGTTTTGTTCTGACAACATCTATCATGGTTTCTTTTACACCGATCGTGGTCTTCTTTTTACTTACGGGGGGTAACTATTATTTCCTGCAGTTACTTCATATAGGAGTATTTATTTTTTCAGGTGTTTTCGGGATGATAATCATAATTGATGCATTAAGATTTTCATGTGAAAAGAAAAATATTTACCCGCAGACCGGGGTCGTGGTGTTCCGGTTCTGGGTGGTAATACTGGCTTTCGTAGGGATACAGATGGCATGGAATCTGAGACCTTTTCTCGGGGACAGGGGCAAACCATTTGAATTATTCCGAAAATATGAAGGCAATTTTTATACAGCTTTGATATATTCCGTTAAACAGTTGATCGACCCGGATGAGAAAAATGATAAAAACCGTGATAAGGGAATAAAAGGTGAATCTAAAAGTGATACGACCCTGCAATTTTTAAACCTGTATAAAAAATAGGAGAGATTATTTGAGAACCGATATAATGACGCTTGAAGAGGTTGCAGAATACCTGAAATTAAAACCTCAGACCATATATACATGGGCTCAGGAGAAAAAGATCCCCGCTGCCAAGCTTGGAAAAGAATGGCGTTTTAAAAAATCCATAATTGACGAATGGTTTCTGCACCATATAGATAAAAAATTTGACGAAGTGATCATTAGCTGGAACAGCAAGCAGGAGCAGAATGAATGAGAACCATCAGCTTTAGAATATTCTTCTCAAGGTATAAATTTATTTTCCCAATCAGCTTATAACTTACTCTAATCACCTTGCAGGCGATCGTGCCGTTTTACCAGGGTTCCCCTGAAATTTAGTAATAAGTTTCCGTAACTAAATGATATATAAGGAGATAGAAAATTTTGTATGTGGAATTGTAATTTTTTCATTGTCCCGTAGGGACAAAATATTTGTAGTAAAAATATTATCACACACACAGTCCCGTAGGGACGGTATGTTCGATTAAATCAATATATTTAACATAAGATCAAAGCTTATATATCTCGTCCCTACGGGACGTGGAAATCGAGAAACACCATACCAATTTACTCACATAATTCCTGAAGAACCATAATTTGTTATAATCAACATACGGAGTATTCTGCCATTTTAAGCCGTTTTACCACTTGACTTTCCATCATATATTAATTATTATTCAGATTATTACACAAACACCGTAATGACAAAGAATATCGCCTGCTTATTCTTTCTGTTTGGTCAATGAAGCCCGAATGACTGTTCAAATCAAAAATTCCTGAAACTGTAATATTTATGAATAATATCCTTTTCTTTAATAATTAATTGAAAGGATCGAGATATGAAAACAAAACTGTTTTTTGTTTTTTTGTTTTTTGCACTTTTTCAGTTTTCATCTGCCCAGGTACCCGATATTATAAGTTATCAGGGTATTCTAAAAGATTCCGACGGAATGCTGGTTTGCACCGGCACATATTCATTAACTTTTAAAATATATGATTCCGGATCAAGCGGCACCGAATTATGGACTGAGACACAATCTGTAAATATTTCGAATGGAGTATGTAATGTTGAGCTGGGTTCTGTTTCTACTTTGGACATATCATTTGACAGGCAGTACTGGCTCGGTATTACCATTAACAGCGGTACAGAATTGACACCGAGAACAAAACTGATGTCTGTTCCATACAGTCTTAACACGAGGTCTATTCCGGACAGCATTGTAACAACAGACAAAATCAAAGATAATTCTATAACTACTTCCAAGATCAGCAGTTCAGGTGCATCAGCCGGTGAGGTTATAACTTATGATGGTACAGATATCGCCTGGGATACAATTGCTTCACCAGAAATTGTACTGCCCTACTCCGGTTCAACTTCAAGTTCAAATACTGCCTTTTCAATATCAACTGCGGGTTCCGGGAATGCCGGTTACTTTGAAATAGACAACTCAAGTAATTACAACTCTGCTATTTATGCAAAGACCACAGGAACAGGTTTTGCGGGGTATTTCAGAATAGAAAATCCATCTAACAGCAATCAGGTGATCTACGCAAGAACAAACGGGACAGGAAAAGCGGGACTTTTTAATATTGAAAATTCGCAAAACTCCAATCCGTGTATATATGCAATTACAAACGGACTTGCCCAGGCTATGGACGCTGTATCATCAGGATTCGGTAATGCAGGGAGGTTTAGGATATTTAACTCGGAAAACTCAAGTTACGCTCTGAACACCTACACAAACGGTACCGGACATGCAGGTTATTTTGAAATTGATAATGCTGCCAATGCTAACCACGCGGTTTATGCAACCACGAGCGGCACGGGGAAAGCCGGTTATTTTAACGGCGATGTTCATGTTACCGGAGATCTAAATGTTGCAGGAACCGTGACAAAAGGTGGCGGCGCATTTGCTATTGATCACCCGTTAGACCCGGAAAATAAAATTCTCAAGCACAGCTTTGTAGAAAGCCCTGAGATGATGAACATATATAAAGGCAGGGCAAAACTGGTAAACGGAGAGGCGGTTATCCAACTGCCGGATTATTTTGATGCACTTAACCACCCGGAGGATCGTGTATTAAACCTTACCTGTATTAACGGGTGGTCACCTCTATTCCGTGATGGAGAGATAAAAAACAACCAATTTTTTGTTAAAACCACAAAAGACGGAGAACAGGACCAGGAATTTGACTGGGTAGTATATGCAAAAAGGAATGATAAATTTGCTCAGGAGAACCCGATTGTTGTTGAGGAAGAAAAAGGGGTAAATAATACATTCAAAAAAGGAGAATATCTCCATCCAAAAGTTTTCGGACAAAAATAGATAGAAATTAGTAGAATAAAGAAAACATAAAAAACACACAAGTGTCATTCCCATGAAAATGGGAATCTCATCGCATAATGGATACATAATTAAAAGACCCTGTCACGAAGTGATCACTTTGTGTCATTAAATGATCACTTCGTAAAAAATATATTCAGGATGACAATATCCTTTTGAGGATTTTTATGAGCTAAGTTATACACACATAAGCAGGGACAAAAAAATAGGAGGAAATACAATAACAAAAAGATAAAAATATTTTCCTTTTTAACTTGATTTTTTGTGATACGGTTTTTATTTTGGGTTTATCTTTGGGGGGTATTTTAAAAATTACGTTTTTGAAATCATTTTATTAAAATCCGCTGCTGAATATATCGTAATTTTGCGGATAAACCAAACCTCCCCTGACCAGATAATAATTCCGAAAAGAAAAAGGAGAATAAGAATGAAGGCAAAACATGTTTTTGCGGTTGTTTTGGTTGTATTAATTTTTCAGGGAGTTATGGCACAGATACCCGAAACATTTAACTACCAGGGCGTTCTAAAAAATGATGACGGAACATTAATTTCAAATGGCTCATACAGCCTGACTTTTACATTATATGCCGCTGAGACAGAAGGAGAAGCTCTCTGGACCGAGACCAAGTCAGTAACAATATCAGATGGAATATTTAATGTGATCTTAGGCAGTTCAACTCCACTGGGGATCACCTTTGACCAGCAGTATTGGCTTGAAACAAAGGTGGGGGCAGAAACCTTATCACCGAGAACGAAACTTAGTTCTGTTCCATACAGCCTATATACACGATCAATTCCGGATAACATCGTCACTGCAGAAAAAATATCTGACGGCGAAGTTACTCTTCAAAAATTAAGTATATCCGGAGCATCTACAGGACAGGCAATAATGTATGATGGTTCGGATATTGGCTGGAGCACCCCGTCAGGATCCGGAGGAATAACACTGCCCTATGCGGATTCGGTCTCTTCGACTGCAAATGCTTTTTCAATAACTCATTTAGGCACTTCCGGTAATGCAGGCTATTTTCATATTTCAAATACTTCAAACAACAGTCCCTGTATTTATTCATATAATTCCGGAATGGGTAATGCAGGCTATTTTTCCACAAATCTCATCAATAATACTAGTCCAAACATTTATTCACGAACATACGGAACCGGACAGGCTGGCTGGTTTGAGATCAATAATTCAAACAGTACCTCTTCATCACTTTATGCAGAAACCAATGGTCTGGGACATGCTGCCGCGTTTAAAACAACAAACTCAAATAACGATTCTTCTGCGCTTTTTGCGATTACCCACGGGAAAGGGTATGCAGGCCGGTTCAAAGTAGATAATTCATCTAATTTTTCTTCGTCAATTTATTCGGAAACAAATGGGACCGGATTTGCAGGGTATTTCACAGCAACCAATTCCAGTAATGGAAATGGTGCCATTTATGCGGAGCATAGCGGAAGCGGTTCAGCAATCCTGGCAAAATCTACAGGAACAGGCTCAGGAGGATATTTTCAAATCCAGAACTCCAGCAACTCGGAGGCTGCTGTAATGGGATATACTGATGGAACCGGCGCTGCCGTTTACGGATATAACGGAGGAACAGGTTATGCAGGACATTTTAAAATGGGAAATATTGCAGGAACCCAGGCTGCAGTGAGAGTGGAAAATGAAGGGACCGGCCATGGAATTCATGTTACCAGCGACGGTACCAACGGAGAAAATATTTATTCTGAACAAACCGGTTCGAATGGAAGAGCGGGTCTTTTTAGTATTACTGATGAATCTAATAACTCCGAATGTATCACTTCAATTACAGAAGGAGGCGGTTATGCAGGACGGTTCGAGAGCTGGAATGAATCGGGTACAAATCCGACAATATATGCTAAAAACTACGGATTGGGCAATGCAGGATATTTTGAGACCACAAACAGCAGCGCTAATTATGCTGCTCTCCATGTAAAAATGGCAGGCACAAG